>NZ_VFWS01000125.1:0-14814 GCF_006443065.1 Mesorhizobium sp. B1-1-5
GGCGCCGACGGCCGCGAAGGCCAATCTCCCCCCTTGTGGGGGAGATGTCCGGCAGGACAGAGGGGGGCGCGAAGGAACTCGGCGTTCAAGGCCTTCACTCGCCTACGCCATCGCGTGGCGGTGGTTGGCCGAATAGTGGCCGGTCAAATGATGCTCGAGCTGGCGCTCGATGTCGGTGAGCAGGCTGGAGGCGCCGAAGCGGAACAGGTCCGGCTCGAGCCAGGGCCGGCCGAGCTCTTCCTTCATCAGCACCAGCCAGTCGAGCGAGACTTTTGCAGTGGAAATGCCGCCGGCCGGCTTGAAGCCGATGAGATAGCCGGTCTCCTCGAAATAGGCGCGGATGGCGCGGACCATGGCAAGCCCGACGGGCAGCGTGGCGTTGACGCTTTCCTTGCCGGTCGACGTCTTGATGAAATCGGCGCCCGCCATCATCGCCACCATGGAGGCCAGCATGACGTTGCGCAAAGTGGCGAGATCGCCGGTGCCAAGAATGACCTTGAGATGCGCATCGCCGCAGGCGGCGCGCATGGCGACGATCTCGTTGAACAGCTCGCGCCATTTGGCGCCATAGACCAGGCCGCGCGGAATGACGACGTCGATCTCGTCGGCGCCGTCCTTCACCGACGCTTCGATCTCCTGCAGGCGCGTCGAGAGCGGCGCAAGCCCGTGCGGGAAAGCAGTCGAGACGGCGGCGACATGGATGCCGGTGCCGCGCACGGCGTCGACCGCCGTGGCGACGAAGGGATGGTAGACGCAGACCGCCGCCGGACGGATGGCCTCGCCCGATATGCCGAGGCCCTCGACGATATCGCGGCGCAACGGATTGATCGCCTTGGCGCAAAGCCGGCGCACGCGCTCGTCGGTGTCGTTGGAGTTGAGCGTGGTGAGGTCCATGCAGGCAATGGCGCGCAAGAGCCAGGCGGCCTGGTTGTCGGCCTTGATCGAGCGCCGCTTGGTGAGCGTGGCGACGCGACGCTCCAGCGCCGAGCGGTTGACGCTGCGCACCGATTCCAGAAAACCGAGATCGAGCTTCATGCCGGGATTGCGGGCAATGCCGTGCTCCAGCGGTAGCGGCGTGTTGGCGGCGGCGCGCGCCGGCAGCGGCATCACCTTGGGCGCGCCTGCGCCGGCCTCGCGGATGGTGCTCATCTCCTGCCCTTTCATTCAGCGACCTCAGCCGAAGATAGCCCGTGAAGTTGTCCTTCACGAGTCTTTCAAAGGGTCATAAAGGAAAAAGCCCGCTCAGGCAGCAGATTTTTGACCGCATGGTCAAAACATCATGCTGGGTAGGCGTTCCCGGCGTTGGAGATTGGCCGCAACGCCCATCCCTTCGTCATACTCGGGCTTGACCCGAGTATCCATGCCATGACCTCTGCCGCAGAGTGCGACGGTGCAGAATTCTGTAACCGCCGCAACGCCTTATCTAACGGCATGGATTCCAGGGTCTGCGCGCGTCGCTCAGCTCCTTGCTCCGCCCCAGAATGACGAAGCGCGAATGCCGTCGCTAATCTCAGACGCCTCCAACAGAGCTGACGGACCGCGATATGTCTCAGCCGACGAAGGCGCGCTCGACGACGAAGCTGGCCGGATGGCTCAAGGAACCTTCCTGGAAGCCGAGGCTCTCGGCGAGTTCCTTGACGTCCTTCAGCATGTGCATCGAGCCGCAAATCATGATGCGGTCCGTCTCGGGATTGAGCTTGTCGATGCCGAGGTCGGAATAGAACTTGCCCGAGCCGATCAGCGCGGTGATGCGGCCCATGCGCGCCGACTCCTCGCGGGTGGTCGAATTGTAAAGCGTGACGCGGCCGCCGGTCAGCTCGCCGATCAGCGGGTCGCTCTCCAGCCCGGCCACCAGCTCCTGGCCGTAGATGAGCTCGGCATTGTCGCGGCAGGTGTGGGTGAGGATGACTTCGTCGAACTTTTCATAGGTATCGGGGTCGCGCAGCAGGCTGGCGAAGGGCGCGATGCCGGTGCCGGTCGAGATCATGACCACGCGCTTGGCGGGCGTCAGCGCGTCGAGCACCAGCGTGCCGGTCGACTTCTGGCGCATGATGACGGTGTCGCCGACCTCGATCTTCTGCAGCTCGGAGGTCAGCGGACCGTCAGGCACCTTGATCGAGAAGAATTCGAGCTCGTCGTCCCAGGCGGGGCTCGCGACCGAATAGGCGCGGAAGATCGGCTTCTCGGCATTGGGCAGGCCGATCATGACGAACTCGCCGGAGCGGAAGCGCAGCGACTGCGGCCGGGTGATGCGGAAGGAGAACAACCGATCGGTATAATGCTTCACCGACACCACGGTCTCGGCATAGACATTGGCCGGGATCGGGAACTGCAGCGGCTTTGCGCCGGCGACGTTCAACGCGGATGTCGTGTTCATTCCAACCCAACTTTCCGGCCCAGACGGAACCTTCTGGCGCCAAACCTTCTCGTGCGCGCCCGAACGGTCAGGTTCCGGCGTGCTCCCTGCACACTGTCAAGCGGTAAGCTCTTGTGTCGATAATTTATTAGTATACAAATGATCTCCAGGTCAAGATGGCGGCGTAAAACGCCTTTCCAAACCGAGGCATATCCGTAGTCCTGGCATTTCGGGTTTCGGCAATGAATGAGAAATTTTCGGCGTCTCCGGGAAGCGTCGTTGCCGGCATCGATGTCGGCGGAACCTTTACCGATCTGCTTTTGATCGACGGCAAGGCGGGCGGCAAGATCCATATCGCAAAGACACCGACCACGGTGGAAAACCAGGCCTTCGGCGTGGTCGCGGCCCTTGGCGCCACCGGTTTTCCGATCGATGGCATCGATCTCATCGTGCATGGCACGACGACCACCACCAACGCCGTGCTGGAACGTCGCCTTGCGCGGACCGGCATGATCACCACCCGAGGCTTTCGCGACGTGATCGAGCTTGGCCGCCGCACAAGGCCGCAGGCCTATGGCATGACGGGCACTTTTGTCCCCGTCATTCCCCGCGACCTTCGGCTGGAAGTGTCGGAGCGGGTCGAGGCGTCGGGCGCCGTGCGCATTGAACTCGACGAAGCCGAGATGCGCGATGCGGTGAAGACGCTGCTCGACGCCGGCTGCGAGTCGCTGGTCATCCATTTCCTGCACTCCTATGCCAACCCGTCGCATGAGCGGCGGGCCGCCGAGATCGCGGCGGAGCTCTGGCCGAACGGCCACATCACCACCGGCCATGCGCTGCTTTCGGAAGCGCGCGAGTTCGAACGCGGCGTCACGGCGGCGGTCAACGCCTCGGTGCAGCCGATCCTGGAACGCTATGTCGAGCGGCTGCGCAAGGAGCTGGCGGCAAAGGGCTACGCCCGTGACTTCCTGATCATGAACGGCAATGGCGGCATGATCTCGGCCCGCTTCGTCACGCAGGAATCGGCCAAGACGGTGATGTCGGGCCCGGCGTCGGGCGTGATCGCCGCCGCCTATACGGGAAAGCGCGCCGGCTTCGGCAACCTTGTCACCTACGACATGGGCGGCACCTCGACCGACGTGGCGCTGATCCGCAACGCCGAACCCGCCGTCTCCAACGAGGTCGAAATCGAATATGCGATGCCGATCCACGTGCCGATGGTGGCGGTGCACACGGTGGGCGCCGGCGGCGGCTCGATCGCGCGCGTCGATGCGGCCGGGCTGATCCAGATCGGCCCCGAAAGCGCCGGCGCCAATCCCGGCCCGATCTGCTACGGGCGCGGCGGCATCGAGCCGACCATCACCGACGCCAATCTGGTGCTCGGCCGCCTGGCGCCCAAGAAATTGCTCGCCGTCGACAAGCCGGTCACGGTCGAGCGCGTCACCGGTATTTTCGAAGACCGGATCGGCAAGCGCACAGGGCTCTCCGGCGTCGAAGCGGCGGGTGCCGTCTTGAGGCTCGGCAACATGAAGATGGCGGGCGCCATCCGCATGGTCTCGGTCTCGCGCGGCCACGATCCGCGCGATTTCGCGCTGTTCGCCTTCGGCGGCGCCGGACCGCTGCACGCGACGGCGCTCGCACGCGAGCTCGGCCTGCCGAGAGTGCTCGTGCCGGCGCGCCCGGGCATCACCAATGCGCTCGGCTGCGTTGTCGCCGATCTGCGGCATGACTTTGTCAACACAATCAATCAGCCCGTCGGGGCGCTCGACGAAGCTATGCTTCGCGAGGTATTGGAACGGCACCGTAACGAAGGCGAGGCGCTGATCGCGAAGGAAGCGGTGAAGCCCGACGCGATCCGCGTGACGCATTCGGCCGACATGCAGTTCGTCGGCCAGACACACATCATCAACGTGTCGCTGCCCTCCTCGTCGGTTTCACGAGAAACACTGCAGCTTCTGTTCGAAAAAGCCTATTTCGCCCGCTTCAAGGTCGAGCTGCCGGAAATCCGCGCCAATCTCGTTAACCTCAACACCTCGGTCACCGGCGTGCGGCCGCAGATCGACCTGTCGCGGCTGATCGACCCCGCAGGACGCGCGGCCACGCTCGACGAGGCGCAGCGCGAAATCCGGCCGGTCTGGTACAACGGGCGCTGGCACGACACGCCGGTTTATGCGCGCGAAAAGCTGCCGCTCGATGTCGTCATCGAAGGGCCGGCGATCCTGGAGCAGATGGATGCCACCACCGTGCTCGAACCAGACGACCGGGCGCGCTCGGATGCCGACGGCAACATCATCATCGACATCGGCGAGGCCTAAGATGGCAAAGCTCGACACGATCACGCTTTCGGTGCTGCAGGCGGCCCTGCAGCAGGTCTGCGACGAGATGGACCTGACCTTCTCGCGCGCGGCCTTCTCGCCGGTCATCGCCGAGGCCAATGACCGTTCGGACGGCATCTATTCGGCCGTCGACGGCTCGCTGATCGCGCAGGGCAGCCAGGGCCTGCCGGTCTTCGTCGGCGTCATGCAATACTCGACCAGGACGGTGATCGAGATGATCGCCGACGGACGATGCCTGGCGCCGGAGCCCGGCGATATCTACATCGTCAACGACCCCTATCTCGGCGGCACGCATCTGATGGATGTGCGCTTCGTCATGCCGGTCTACCGGGGCGGCAAGATCTTCTGCTGGCTTTCCAACACCGGCCACTGGCCGGATATCGGCGGTTCGGTGCCGGGCGGCTTCTCCGCTTCGGCCACGGCGGTCGAACAGGAAGGCCTGCGCCTGCCGCCGGTGAAACTGTTCAAGAAGGGCGCGCTCGATCCCGAGATCTACGCCATCATCTGTTCCAACATCCGGGTCGCCGACCAGCGCATCGGCGACATCCGCGCGCAGGCCGCCGCGCTGCTGATCGGTCAGGATAGGTTGAACGAAATCCTGGATCGTTACGGTGACGAAACTGTCATTGAGGCGATCGCGGAGCTGCGCCGCCGTGCCGCCGAGCAGATGCGCGCCTCGATCGCAGTGATCCCGGATGGCGTCTACCGCTCGCAGGCCTTCGTCGATTCCGACGGCGTGGTGAACGAGCCGCTGACCATCAATCTCGCCGTCGAGAAAGAGGGCGACACGCTGACCTTCGACTTTGCCGGCTCGTCGAAACCCTGCGCCGGGCCGATGAACAGCGTGCTGGCGACGACCTTGTCGTCGGTCTATCTGGCCATGCGCCATATCTTTCCGGAGGTGCCGATCAGCGCCGGCGCTTTCGAGCCGCTGAACGTCAAGCGGCCGGAAGGCACGTTCCTCGACGCCAAATATCCGCGCCCGGTCTCGGGCTGCGCGGCGGAGGTTTCGCAGCGCATCGCTGAGGCCGTTTTCGCCGCGATGGTGCAGGCGCTGCCGGAAAAGGTGACGGCGGCGCCCGCCGGCTCCAGCGGCAATTTCGCGCTCGGCGGCAACGATCCGGCACGCGGCCGCGACTATGTCATGTACCAGATCTCGGGCGGCGGTTATGGCGGCAATGCCGGCCATGACGGGTTGAGCAATGGCTGCTCGACCATCGGCATTTCGAAATCGCCGCCTGTCGAGATCATGGAGCAGGCGTTTCCGGTGCTCTACCGGCATTACGCGCTGCGCGAAGGCTCCGGCGGCGCGGGAAAACATCGCGGCGGCTTCGGGCTGGCGTACGAGGTCGAGATCCTGCGCGGTGAAGCGCGCGCGTCCTTCGTCATGGACCACGGCCGCTTCGGACCGCAGGGCGCGCTTGGCGGCAAGGACGGCGCGCCGAACAGCGTGACCGTGTTCCGCAACGGTGAAGCGCATGTGCCGCCGCATCTTTCCAAGGAACAGGACATCGCGCTCAAGGCCGGCGACCGCGTGCGTATCGGCACGCCGGGCGGCGGCGGTTACGGCGATCCGCGCGAGCGCGACGCGAAGCTGGTCGCCGAGGATGTCAGGCTTGGCTACTATACGCCGGAGCAGGCCAGGGAGATGTTCGGAGTGGACGTGTAGGCGGACGGGCGTGGCGACTCATGCTTGCGCCATCGGGTCCGGCGGTTTGGAGATGGGCCGCAACGCGTATCGCTTCGTCATTCTATGGCGTAGCAAGGAGCGAAGCGACGCGCGCAGGCCATGGAATCCCGTTACGCAGGAGCGCCGCTCACGGTGCAGAATTCTGCTCCGCTGCTTTCTTCGGCTGAGGTCACGGCATGGATTCCAGGGTCTTCGCGACGGAGCTTCGCTCCTGCTCCGCCCTGGAATGACGAAGTTGGGAGGGCTCGGTCAATCGAGCCCTTGGAGCTCACGCCAGCTTCGCCAGCAGCCGCAGGAACGTCGCGGTTTCCTTGGCGGTCAGCGGCGCCAGCGTTTCCTCGGTGATGGCGCGGGCCAGCGGGATCAGCCGCTCGATCGCCTCGCGGCCTTTCGGCGTCAGATTGACCAGCAGGCGCCTTTTGTCGACCTCGTGCTTGGAGACTTCGACCAGCCCGCGCGCCTTCAGCCGGTCGATGACGCCCTTCACGGTGGCGGCGTCCATGGCTATCAGCGTGCCCAATTGGTTCTGCGAGGTTTCGCCGATATCGTGAAGCTTGGCCAAAGCCGCGAATTGCGGCGGCGTCAGGTCGCCGATGTGCGAGGCAAAGATCGAGACATGGCGCTGATGCGCCTTGCGCAGGATGAAGCCGACCTGGTCCTGCAGGTGATAGTTGTTCTCGTCGCCGTCCTCGGCCTCGACCAGCCGCAGCAGATTGTCCTCGCCGCTCATCTCAAGCCGTCCCATGCCTCGATAGCCTCGGCAGCCAGGCCGCCCATGCGGTTGTGAACGCGCGGACCGCAGGTCATGGCGAGGCAGAACAGGATCTCGTCCGGACGCGGGCCGTCGCTGATGCCGACCTCCATGGCGTCGAAATGGCTGCGCACATAGGCGGCGTTGATGTGGCCGAGCGGCACATCGAGCCGCGCGCCGAAGGCGCCGACCTTCTTGGCCGACGGCACGATGGCCTTGGCGTCGCCGAGGCGCTCGCGCATGGCATAGCCGCCAGGCACATGCCACAGCGCGCCATGTTCCAGCTCGCCGGCGGAGCCCACGATGGCGCCCTTGCCGTAACCGTCGATCTTCTTCACGTCGCCGCCGAGCGCCGCGATCAGCCTGTCCGAGAGCAGAAGCCCGAGCGGCTTCAGGTCTTCCATCGCACCCTGCAGGTCCTCGACATAGCGGCCGGCGAAGGGATTCTTGACCACGGCGAGAGCCGCCGCGCGCAGGCGGGGTGCTTTCGCCACGGGTCCGCCGTCGTGAAAAATCTCCTCGGTCAAGACCGCGACCTTGCGGATCAGAAAGTCAGGCATGGGCAATTTCCTTCGCTTTATGTTTGTTGGGCGCGGCGAGCGTCACCGAGCCGCTGATGCGGGCCTCGCCCGCCAGAAACAGCGCCGATGCGGCGATCAGTCCGCGCCGGCGAAAATCTTCGGCGACGGCAAGGCCGTTGTCCAGCGCGCGCGCAATTTCGGAAGCGTCAAGCGGGCCGACGCTTTGCGTCACCAGCATCTCGCCGAGATCGCTGTCCGGCGCCAGCTCGCGCGCCGCAACGCGTGCAATGGCAGGATGTCCAGGCAGATCGACGGCGTTGGCTATCAGCGTTGCCGCCGCGTCGGCCTCCGCACCGGTCGGCGCCAGCACCGTGACGGCATCGGCTATGCCCAATGAAAACGACCGGCCGCGCCAGCCGCTGGTGGCGACGCCGCGCACGCCGTCTTCGCCGCGGATAGCGACGCGGTCGGCCATGCCATTCCCGGTGCCGGCGATCGCCACCGTCATCGTCTGCCCCATGCCTAGATGAAGAGCGCAGTCGCCGCCATTGTTGACGTAAGCGCGATCGAGCCGGCGGCCGGCGAGCATTGCGCCAAGAATTTCGTCGGCAACCGAACCGGCAACGGCGGCCATCGGCGTGATGAAGCATTCCGCCAACGGCATGACCGCCGCTTCCATACGGCGGGCCGTCGGGCCGGCGAAGTCGCGCGGCGCCAGGAAGAAGGCCGGCAAGCGCAATTCGGGCAGCTCCTCGACCACCTCGATCAGGATCATCTGAAAGCGGGCGACAGCCTGTTCGTAAGCGGCGCGGCATTCATCCGCTTCCCCAAAGGCCTCGACGATCAGATCGATCGGCCCATGGTTGAGATGGAGCCGCCTGCCGTCGGCAAGCCAATGCGCCTGCGGGCCGTTCATCAGCCGGCACCATTCGCCGCTGATCGCCGCAACTGCGCCAACGGCGGCCAGGGGTTATCGGCCGGCGCGCCCGTGCCGCGGCGTGGGTTGAGATATTCGCCGCCCTTGGCGAGGATGTCCTCGATGCTGCGGATCTCGTTCTCGTAGCCGCCCAACCGGACATAGTCGTCGCGGCGCATGGTGAACTCGATCGGCGCCACCAGCGCCGGCGTCGGCACATAGCCGAAGGCGCCTTCCGGCACGCGGGTGACGTCGACCATCAGCGTGATGCCGCCGCCCGGCCAGACATAGACCGGCGCGCCCCCCACGGTCACATAGGTCTTCAACCCTTGCACCGAGCGGGTGAGGTTGACCGGGTTTTCGGTGACGCCGGCGCGCAGCGAGCCGCCGGCGCCGCCGATGAACAGAACCGTGCACAGCGCCGGCTCGCAATTGTCCTCGATCAGGTCGACGGACTTTTGCAGCCGCTCGGGAAATGGCTTCTGGACCGGCTTCAGCTGGTCGTCGAGCTCGTAATAGGCGAACTGCTCGCCGGTGGTCGACACCATCAGCAGCGACAGGCCGGGACGCGCGCCCTTCTTGGCGTTCCAGTCGCCCAGGATCGACAGCGGATCGGAAATCGTCGTGCCGCCCCAGCCGAGGCCGGGCTCGGATACCTTGAAGTAGCGGCCGGGCGTCGAGCGGCGGCCGATGATCTTTATCCCCGTATCCTCCCAGCCCAGCACCTTGCCGGCCTGGTGCTCGGAGACGACGCCGGTGATGTGGTCGTCGACCACCACCACCTCGTCGACGAGGCCGCGCCATTGCGTGGCGAACATGCCGATGGTGGCCGAGCCGCAGCCGACGCGCATGCGATGCTCGACCGTGCCGTCGATGACCGGCGCCTTGCCGGCTTCGACGACGACCGTCGCGCCGCCGTCGATGGTGAGCTCGACCGGCTTGCGGTTGCAGAGATTGAGCAGCGCATCGCAGGTGGCACGTCCCTCCGCTTTCGAGCCGCCGGTCAAATGATGGACACCACCGAGCGACAGCATTTGCGAGCCGTATTCGCCCGTCGTGACATGGCCGATCGCCTCGCCTGCGGAGCGCACGATCGCCGTCTCGTCACCGATGTGGCGGTCGGTGTCGATCTTCACCTTTACGCCGCAGTAGGAGAAGATGCCTTCGGTGACGACGGTGACGAGGTCGACGCCCTCGACCTCCTGGCTGACGATGAAAGGCGCTGGCTTATAGTCAGGATAGGTGGTTCCGGCACCGATGGCGGTGACGAAGCGGCGGCCGGTGTTGACCAGCTCGCCGTTCCATGCCTCGCCCTCGGCGACGAAAGGCACGACCGCGCCGCCGGTCTCGGCCGCGTGGTCGAGGATGGTCAGCGGATCCATGCGCACGATGCGGCCGCCGACATTGCCGTAGCGGTCGCAGGCGCCGGTGCGGCCGTCGGCGATGTAGCACATGACCGGGCAGGCATCGCAGCGGATCTTTTCCGCCACCTGCTTCTCACCGGGATCGTGGGTTTCGAAACGTTCGGCAAGCTCGCTCATCGGCGCGCCTCCTTCTCGCGGATCGCCGCCAGGATGCGGCTCGGCGTCGCCGGCACCTTGGCGACCAGGACGCCGGTGGCATGGCGAATGGCATTGAGGATCGCCGGCGCGGTCGGGATCAGCACATGCTCGCCCAACCCTTTGGCGCCGAAGGGTCCTTCCGGATCCGGAACCTCGACCAATATATGTTCGATGGGCGGCACGTCGCCGATGGTCGGGATGAGGTAGTCGTGCAGGTTCTCGGTGCGGCCGGGGATATATTCCTCCATCAGCGCCATGCCGATGCCTTGCGCAATGCCGCCCTCGATCTGGCCTTCGACCAGCACCGGGTTGATCGCCTTGCCGACATCATGCGCGGCGGTGATCTTGATCAACTTTACGGTGCCGAGCTTGAGATCGACCTCAAGCTCGGCGATCTGCGCGCCATAGCCGTAGACCGCGTAAGGCTTGCCCTGGCCCTTGGCATCGAGCGGCAGCGTTGGCGGGTCGTAGGTTTCTTCCGCGACGAAAACGAAGCCGTCGGCATCGGCCTTGAGCGCCGCAAGATCGATGCGCCGCGCGGCATCGCCTTCGCGGATGGAGATGCCGGCGCCATCGAGCACGATCGTCGCCTGTTCCGAGACATTGGCAAAGCGCAGGATTTTCTCGCGCAGGGCGCGGCCTGCCTTTTCCGCCGCCTTGCCCGTTACAAAAGTCTGCCGCGAGGCGGATGTTTTGCCGGCGTCGGGCGTGATGGCGGTGTCGGCGCTCTTCAGCTTGAAACTGGCCAGCGGCAGGCCGAGCGCGTCGGCGCATATCTGGCTGATGACGGTGTTGGAGCCCTGGCCGATGTCGACCGCGCCCTGGTGCAGGACGACGTCACCCGCGGCCGAGATGCCGACCTTAATGGTGGACGGATTGGGCAGCGAAGTGTTGCCGCAGCCATACCAGCAGGAGGCGACGCCAACGCCGCGCTTGCTCGCCGTATGGGCTGCGTTGAACACCTCCGCGTCCGCCAGCGCACGCGCCCAATGCGGCTTGAGCTGTTCCAGGCATTCGCCGATACCGACACCGGATTCCAGACGCTGGCCGGTGACCGTTTCGTACCCGTTACGAAGGCAGTTCTTCAGCCGGAAATCGAGACGATCCATGCCGAGCTTTGCGGCGAGCTCGTCATAGAGCGTCTCCTGCATGATGGTGGCTTGCGGCACGCCGAAGCCGCGGAAGGCGCCGGCGATCGGGCCATTGGTGTGGATGGCGTAGCCCGTCGCCCGGTAGTTTGGCGTGAAATAGGGACCGGAGGCATGCACCGGCACGCGATTGGCCACCGTCGGCCCCCAGCTGGCATAGGCGCCGGTGTTGAAATCGCCCTCGAAGACCATACCGATGACGCGGCCCTCGGCATCGGCGCCGATGGTCGCCTTCATCTCGGCCGGATGGCGCTTGGTGGTCGACATCATCGATTCGTTGCGCGTGTAGGCAAGTGCCGCCGGCCGGCCGGTCTTCATCGCCACGAGGCCGATGAGAGGCTGCAGCGAGACATCGAGCTTCGAGCCGAAGCCGCCGCCTGTCGCCGTCGGCACGATGCGCACCTTGTCTACGGCAAGGCCCAGCACCTTGGCCGTGTCGTCGCGGTCCATATAGGGCGCCTGGGTGCAGGCGACGACGACCAGCGTGTCGCCGTCCATGTAGGCGTAACCGGCTTCCGGCTCGATATAGGCGTGCTCGACGAAGGACGTCTCGATGGTGCCGGAGACAGTGACCGCTGCGCCGGCGAGCGCGCCATCGGGATCGCCGCGTTCGACATAGCCGGAGGTCAGGAGATTCGCCGGGCGGTGCGGATGGATCAGTGCCGCGCCGTCGGCCTTCGCCTCGCGGGGCTGCAGCATATGCGGCAGCTCGGTCCAGGCGATGGGAAGGTCCGTCAGGTCGAGATCGAGGATCGCTTCGCGCTCGCCCGCCACCAGCGCCACCGCCTCGCCGCGCAGGCGCGCAAAACCATCGGCCAGCGCCGGCTGGTCGGCGAACGGGCCGATGACGCCGAAACAGTTGTGGCCAGGGATATCCGCCGCCGTGAAGACGCCGGCGATGCCGGGATGCGCTTTTGACCAGGCATCGAGATCGCCGAAGCTGAAGCGGGCGTGATAATGCGGCGAGCGCACCACAAGCACCGCCAGTGCGTCGGACGGGAAGGAATCGCCGCCAAATTTTTCGTCGCCGGTGACTTTCGGCACGCCGTCGAGGCGGATCGGTGAGGCGCCGACGGCATGGCCGGCTTCCGGCAAGCGAAGATCCACGCTGTTCATGTGCTGCGAGGCCTGCATCACCGCCGCGACGATTTTCCTGTAGCCGGTGCAGCGGCAAAGGACGCCGCCCAGCGCGTCCTGCGTCTCGACCTCGCTCGGCGTAGGATTGCGCTCCAGCAGCGCGGTGGCCGCCATCAGCAGGCCGGGCGTGCAGATGCCGCATTGCGCGGCGCCATGTTCGAGGAAGGAGGCCTGCAAGGCGGACAGCCGGCCATTGGCGAGGCCCTCGACAGTGGTGACGGAAGCGCCGGCTACGGAGGCCGCCGGCATCAGGCAGGCGCAAACCGGATCGCCGTCGACCAGCACCGTGCAGGCGCCGCAATCGCCTGCGTCGCAGCCGACCTTGGTGCCGGTCAGCCGCAACTCGTCGCGCAACACCTGCGAGAGACGCCTGACCGGCGGCACCGACACGCTGACGGCGGCGCCGTTGACCTCGAAGGCGATCTCGGAACGATCCATACCGGACCGGGCCATGGCGGATTGAGCCATGCCGGATTTGGCAGCGCCGGACTGGGTCATGCTCATGCGGCCACCTTGCCTTCGCCGTGACCGATCGCAGCGCGCACTGCTCGGGCTACGATCTCGCGCGCGGCATCCTGTCGGTATTCCGCGCCGCCGCGCACATCGGCGATCGGCGACAGTTCGTCGATGGGCGCGGATAGCACCGCATCGGCAAGGGCAGAAGTAACTGGCTGCCCGCGCAACGCGGTCTCGACGCCGGTGAGACGGCGGGCGACCGCCGAGCAAGCGCCGACGGCGACCGCCGCATCGGCGACGACGCCATTCTCGACCACGAGCCGCGCCGCGGCCATGGCGATCGAGATGACGAGATAGCGCCGGGCGCCGAGCTTGACGAAGGCCGAGCTGCCGGCAGCGGAATGCTTCGGGACACGGATGGCGGTGACCATCTCGCCCGGCTGAAGCGCCGTGCGGCGATTGCCAAGGATGAATTCACTGAGCGGAAGATGGCGGACGGATTTCAGCGACCGCAATTCGACGTCGGCATCGAGGACCAAAAGCGCCGGCACGCCATCCGCCGCCGGCGAGGCGTTGCAGAGATTGCCGGCAATTGATGCGACATTCTGGATCTGGACCGAGCCGACCTCGCGCCCGGCCGATTTCAACGCATCGAACGCCACCGGCAGCGGCTGGCGCTCGATATCGGTCCAGGTGGCGCGCGCGCCAACCCGCCAGTGCTCGCCGGTCTCGACGATGCCGCGCAGTTCGGCGAGACCGTTGATATCGAGGACGTTGTCGCGGAACGGCTTCGCGCCCTGCGCCGGATAGAAATCCGTGCCGCCGGCGAGAATGCGCCAGCGGTCCTCGCCAAGCAAAGCGAGCGCTTCGTCGACCGTGGTGGGTTTTGCGTAACGGATCACGCTCTGCCTTCCAGACAATTGGGCTTCCCAGACCTTAGGCCTTCCCCAGGCCTCCCGAAGTGCCGCTTCAGGTCTTGTTGCCGATCTCCGGACCGGGCAAATTCATTCGTATGCAAATGATATCAGGCCGGCCGGAATTGTCAAAGCCGGAGTTGGCGCCGCGAAGAGCTGAACGCGATTGTTATGGCGCCGGAGGTTGACGCCGCCGGCCATCTGGTCAAGGTTCCGTGTCCGGTCGCGTCAGCGGCTTTTGGACAGGTGCCCCAAGCCAGACGAGAGGGCCGAAACGAAAGGGACCGCATGGCCGAAGAAGCGCTCATCGTCATCGACCTGCAGAATGATTTTTGCCCCGGCGGCGCGCTGGCGGTTGCCGGCGGCGACGAGATCGTGCCTTTGGTCAACGACCTGATCCGGCGGACCGAGCACGTGATCCTGACACAGGACTGGCACCCGGCCGGGCATTCGAGCTTTGCCTCCAGCCATCCGGGCAAGCAGCCTTTCGAGAGCATCGAGATGCCGTATGGGCCGCAGACGCTGTGGCCTGATCACTGCATCCAGGGAAGCCTCGGCTCCGATTTCCATTCCGGGCTGGCCTGGACCAAGGCGGAACTGGTGATCCGCAAGGGATTTCGCACGGCGATCGATTCTTATTCCGCCTTCTTCGAGAACGACCATAAGACGCCGACCGGCCTCGGAGGCTATCTGAAGGAACGCGGCATCGACACGATCACCCTGGTCGGCCTCGCCACCGATTTCTGCGTCGCCTTCTCGGCGCTCGACGCGGTCAAGCAAGGTTTCAGGACGACCGTGCGGCTCGACGCCTGCCGCGGCATCGACCTCAACGGCTCGGTCGAGGCGATGCTGACGCGGATGCGCGACGCCGGCGTGGCGCTTGAAGACCATTCGGCGGATTGATCCGCCTGTGGAGAAGAGCCCCTTCGCCCAGATTGCGGGCTCCCCCTTCTCCCCTTGTGGGGTGAGAAGAGGTCCGCGTAGCGGACGAAAAGCCAATTGCTTGGCTTTTCGAACTTCCAACGCC
>NZ_VFWS01000126.1:0-14706 GCF_006443065.1 Mesorhizobium sp. B1-1-5
TCATGACCAAGACGCAGGCGCTGCCGCGCTATGAGGATGCCGTTGCGCAATTCCGCATCGAGGACGAGATCGCGCGCCTTCATGGCGATCCGGCGACCGGCATCAACGCCTATGTCGAATGCTGCGGCCGCTATACCGGCGACAACCGGCTGGCGCTGCGCGCGATCTCGGCTGCCGGTGAATTGCGCGAATACTCCTTCGACGATCTGGCCGACATGGCGGGCCGCGTCGCCACCTTGCTCAAAAGTCTCGGCGTCGGTCCCGGCGACGTCGTCGCCGGCATGCTGCCGCGCATCCCTGAACTGGTGGCGCTGATCCTCGGCACATGGCGGGTCGGCGCGGTCTACCAGCCGCTGTTCACCGCTTTCGGGCCGAAGGCTATCGAGCATCGCCTGAGCTACAGCAAGGCGAAGCTGGTGGTGACCAACCCCGCAAACCGCGCCAAGCTCGACGAGGTGGAAAACCATCCGCGCATCGCCACCATTCTTGGGCCCGGCGACACGCTGCCCGCCGGCGACGTCGATTTCCGCGCGGCGCTCGCGGCTGCCTCCCCCGACTGCCAACCGGTCATGCGCAAGGGCACCGACCTGTTCATGATGATGTCGACCTCCGGCACGACCGGGCACCCAAAGGGCGTGCCGGTGCCGCTCAGCGCACTGCTGGCCTTCGGCGCCTATATGCGTGACGCGATCGGGCTTCGGCCCGACGACATCTTCTGGAACATCGCCGATCCCGGCTGGGCCTATGGGCTCTACTACGCCATCACCGGGCCTTTGCAGCTCGGCATCGCCACCACCTTCTACGAAGGCGCCTTCAACGCCAAATCGACCTACGACCTCATCGAGCGTCTGGGCGTCACCAGCCTGGCCGGCTCGCCGACAGCCTATCGCCTGCTGATGGCGGAAGGGCCCGAGGCGGCCGCCCGCGTCAAGGGCAGGCTGCGCGTGGTGAGCAGCGCCGGCGAGCCGCTCAATCCGGAGGTGATCCGCTGGTTCGACGCGCATCTTGCAGCGCCGATCCACGATCATTACGGCCAGACCGAGAACGGCATGATGGTCAACAATCATCATGGTCTGGCGCATACGGTCCGCGCCGGCTCGGCCGGCTTTGCCATGCCCGGCTACCGCATGGTGGTGCTGGACGAGGCAGGCAACGAGCTCGGCCCCAACCAGCCTGGCGTGCTGGCGGTCGATATCGCCAGATCGCCGCTGCGCTGGTTCTACGGCTACCACCAGGCGGATACGCCGGCGATCGCCGGCGGCTACTACCGCACCGGCGACACGGTGGAATACGAGCCGGACGGCTCGGTCTCCTTCATCGGCCGGGCCGACGACGTCATCACCTCGTCCGGCTACCGCATCGGACCGTTCGATGTCGAAAGCGCGCTGATCGAGCATCCGGCGGTCAACGAGGCGGCGGTCGTCGGCGTGCCCGATCCGCAGCGCACCGAGATCGTCAAGGCGTTCGTGGTGCTGGCGCCCGCCTTCAAGGGCAGCGAGGCGCTGGCCGAGGAACTCGCCCAGCATGTGAAGCAGCGGCTTTCGGCGCACTCCTATCCGCGCGAGGTCGAGTTCGTCAGCGAACTGCCGAAGACACCGAGCGGCAAGATCCAGCGGTTCTTGCTGAGGAAGGCCGAGGTGGAGAAGCTCAAGGCGGAATAAAGATTTGGCTCTCCATGATTTCCGCCACGCAAAAGCCGCCAAGTCGGGCGATGGCTCCCAAGGGCTTTGATCGCTAATTGGGGTTGCAGCATGCGGTTGGTCTTGACGCTTCTCATTGCGCTGGCGGGCAGCGCGGCATATGCCGCCTCGCCGGAAGACGATTATATCGCCGCGCGCGACAAGGCGATCGCCGATATCACCGCGCAGGAAAGCGCCAATACGGCGATCGAAACCATCGATGCCCAGAACGAGAAGGCGCTGGCCGACCTCCAGCAGCGCCTCGCCGCCATTCTCGGGCCGCTTTCCGTCAAGGATTTCCCGGCGACCGGCACCATCAATGTTCAAAGCCTCAACGCCTCCGATATCGGCTACGGCATGCTGGACGGGCTGCGATATGCGCAGAGCGACGACGGCCCAAGCATCGTCGCCTCGACGCGCGGGTTGACCGAGCGCTGGCTCAAGTCCAAATCGAGCGAGGCGGAAGCGGATTTCAAGCTGCCCGCCGACATCGGCGCGGCGTTGAAGCTCGACAGTTTCTACACCCAGGCCATCGGCAGCGACGCGGCATTCTCGGGCACGCTCGACTTTTCGCTGAAAAAGCCCGACGGCGCCGATGCGGTGGTCGCGCGGCTCGGCGGCTGGACCCAGGATGTGGGACCGATCTATGATCAGCACCTCGTCGTGGCAGTCGTGAAAGGCGACCGCGTGCTGATCGCCGAGGCACCCGCCTCGCCCGCCGTGCCGAAGATCGCGGCTTGCGATTCAATCTGGGCAGCCGCCGACGCCGCCGCGCAGAAAGCCCAGCAGGCCGATCAGGGCTCGGACCAGGACGATCCGCAGGCCTCCGATCCCGCCAACGCCGCCTGGGAAAAGGGTGATGCCGACTACCGCGCCTGCATGGCCCAGCGCCTGCCCGGCGACCCGTCCTTCCCGGCGCTGCTCAAGCAGGCGCAGGACCTTGCCGACGACATGGCTGGGAAATAGTCCGCCAGGGCAATTCCAGGAAAGCGCAGCGGCTCTCGAAGTGGAACGGCTTCAAACCACGGAGATAGAGCGGGCCGGCGCTGTCGAAGCCGAGCCGCTCGAAACCCTCAGCCTCCGTTCGCCCGCATGTTGCGCCGAGAAACACGCCGCGCGACGGGGCGCGCCGCTTCCGCGATGATCCCGTTGGTTTGAGGCGCAGCATCCTTGCGCGATCTTGCGTCGGTCACCCGATGCAGGCGCTCGTAAGGCAGCAACTCCCGAATGCGGGCGTTGAGCGCTTCGACTTCGGCGTGCAAATCCTCGCATTCCTGCTTCTGGATATCGAGCTGGATCTGCTCCGACGCCTGCTGCAGCGAAAGCCGTGAGAAATTGGTGCTGACCTCGGACAGGTTCTTCTTGTCGGCTTCGCTCTCGTCCTTGAGAACGGCGAGCCTTTTCTCCGCAATCTGGCGTTCGGTGACGGCGTCGTTCAGCTGCGCCTTTAGCCTGGTGATCTCGGCCGTGGCTTCGCCATTGTCGGTCGAGACCTTGTCCAAACGCGACTGCAGTTCCTGGATCTCTGCACGCAAACCGCGCATTTCCGCCTGGCTGCGTGCCAATTCGGCGGTGCTGTCGCTCTCGGCAATCCGCGCCGCCTCGGTTGTTTCGGCAAGCCTGGCCTGCGCTGCCTCGAGGGCTTTCTGCAGCCGGGTTTCTTCCTTTTCGTGGTTGCCGATTTGAGCCATCAGCTCGGCGATATGGGCGGTTTCGCTGGCGTGGGTTGCCGCGAACTCGTCGAACTTGTGCCGGGCCTCCGCCTCGCGCTTTTGCGCCTGCTCCAGATCGACAGAAAGGCCGACCTGCTTTTCGCGCAGCAGCTTGTTCTCGGCGCCGCGCCTGTCGACTTCGACGGTCTTGGCCGTCAGGGCTTTGACGATCTCGCCGAACTCCGTCTCGCGCCTGGCGGTCTCATTGCCCATCTCCACCAGCTCCAGGCGCACCGCCGCAAGGGCCGAGCGCAGCTGTTCCCGGTCCTGGACGAGGCTCGCCTCTCGCTGCTGCCACGCTTCGGCCGCGCCGTCGCGTTCGCGCTGCCGGCGGGCGGCGTCGAGCAATTGTTCCGACAACGTCTTGTGTTCGGCGGTGAGAGCGAGGTTTGCCAGCTCCAGCTCGTTGGAGCGCAACACGTCGCGATGGAAGACGTTGAGGACTTCGCGCGTCATGTGATGCGCAGTGGCGATCTCCGCCAGCTTTGCCTCGATCTCCTGCAGATGACCCTGCCCGTCCCGGAAAAGCCCGGTGACGGCCTCCAGGGCGGCGAGCCGCGTCTGGGTATGCGGCGTCAGCCGCGATGCCGTTGCGTCGGACGGCTCTTCGGCCGGCGGATTCTCGTCGCTTGCCACCAGTTCCCGGCCGGCGACGGCGTCGTCTTCCGACGGCGGTTGTTCGTCATCTTTGAGAACGTCCTCGAACGCCTCGGCCAGATCCGATTGGAGTTCCTGAAATTCCTTATCGACGTCCTCGGCCCGTTTGATCAGAGACTTGAAATTCATCACTGCACATCCCTTACGCTCGACGACACACCTTTTACGCTCGCCCCCGGGCGTACTTAACGAATTACTAATCTATCGCGTTACCTTCCGTTCGGGAAGCCTGTGCAAAGGAAACCAAAATTAAGGTTATCGCCGGTCCCAATCTGATGCGGATCCGCGCTAGGTGAGCCCTCTTCCGTTCCTAACATATGTTAGTTTTCTCTCCGGGTAGGTGCTGAAAGCATGCGCAGCAGAAGGGAAAGACAGCGAGCTGCTTGTCATCATTCACATGAGCGATGCGAAGACTTCTGGACGGAAAAAGAAGCTCCCGCCGTATAAATTTTCTCTTCCTCGGCCGCCCATGATCGATCGAGTGGAGTTGCTTGCGCGAGCATCGGGTTGCCGTGGCTCTATGGGAGTTGGCGCGGGAGGCGGATCGGCCAACCTCCCGCGTCGATGCATCAACTCTTGATGTCGATACGCTTGACCTGCGACTGGGCCTTCTCGCTCTTCGGCAAGGTGACGGTCAGCACGCCGTTTTTGAAGCGGGCATCCACCTCGTCTTCCTTGACCTCGTAGCCGACCGGGATGCGGCGCTCGAAGCGGCCGTAATAGCGCTCGGAGAACTGCCTACCCTTGTCCTCCGTCTCGGAGCGCTTCTCGCCTCTCAGCGTCAGCACGCCGTCGTCGAGCAGGACCTCGATGTCTTTCTGTTCGAGGCCTGGCACCTCGGCCATCACCTTGATCTCCTTCTCGCCGTTGGAGATCTCGACGCTCGGCCAACCGGCGCCGAGGGCGGAGACCCCGCCAAAAGACGGCAACCGGCTGTCGAAGCCGCGGAAAACGTCGTCAAACAGGCGGTTCACCTCGCGATGCAGCGACAGGAACGGATCGCGCTCACCGTCGCGGAATATGCTTGGAAGCTGGTTGCCGTTGCTCCGGCCCCAGGGGATCAGATCACGGACACTCATGGTTTGCTCCTTTCTGTTCATCGGCTCGAAAAGCTCCTACGCGCCGGGCAGTGGCCGGCGCATAGCGCGGATGCGCTCACAAGAAGCCCTCAGGCGGCGTGCTTCTCGGCTTCGATCTTCTTTGTCGTGCCTTTGAGCGTTGCCTTGTCGGCTGCGATCTCGATCCGCCGCGGTTTCATCTCTTCTGGGATTTCGCGCTTCAGATCGATCGTCAGCAGCCCATTGGCCAAGCTGGCGCCAACGACCTTGACGTGGTCGGCAAGCTCGAAGCGGCGCTGGAATGCACGGCCGGCGATGCCACGATGCAGGTACTCACCCTTATCCTCGCCGGCTTTCTGGCCAGAGACCATGAGCATGTTCTGCTCCTGGGTAATGGCCAGTTCGTCCAGCGAGAACCCAGCCACCGCCATGTTGATGCGGTAGTCGTCTTCCGCGGTCTTGGCGATGTCGTAGGGTGGCCAATTATCGACGGTCTCGATCCGGCTCGCCGTCTCGAGAGCGTTCAGCATTCGATCGAAGCCGATGCTCGACCGGAACAGGGGACTGAAGTCAAACGTGGTTCTCATAGCTACATCCTCCATTGAGCAACATAGATACGAGGGGCGCCAAGGAAGCGGCGCCCCTTGACCTTGCCGGTCTCTCTCAAGCACCGGCGTAATCGATCTGGGAATTCAACACGGGCACGTCAAGGTCCCGCTCCGAAGCCGCCTTCAAGATCGTGAAAGTCAGCCCCTTCGTCTGCATGCAGGCAGGCAAATCGTGAATTGAAGGCGGCCGCACAACCACGACCGCCTCGGGGAGCTGATCTTCAATGGATCGCGATGATCCCGTCGACGGCCCGCCATTCCGATGCCCTGATGAGCCGATGGTGGGCGACACGGACAGAATGCAAGGCGCCAGCCAGCTCGCGCTCCCAAAAACCCAGAAAGCCCCTCAGCGCCGGGAAATCCGGGGCAAGATCATAGTCCTGCCAGACGTAAAGCTGGAGCAGGCTGGGATGGTCGGGCAGATGATAATGGATCTCGGCAGTGGTCAAGCCATAGCCATTCATCTGCAAGCGGAATTCCCTGCTGACCGCCATCGCCTTCGGGCCCTCACGCGCTCAGCCGGTCGACCAGCTGCCGGTGGTCATCATCGGCAGGGCCGGTGGGCGGCGGGGCCAGCGCATCAAGCCGGCGCAGCGCATCCATGATGTCGTCGAAGGAGACCGGCCGCTCGGTGCCCAGCGGCTGGCGCAGTGCCGGCATCGATTCCACGGCGCAGGCGTCCGAGGCCCAGCTCGAAAGGATCGCCCGCTTTTCCCATATGTCGAGCGAGCCGTCCTCCAGCACATCCCGCGGGTGCTGAAAATGGCTGGCCGGCGACAGCAGCCGGTCGAGCGAAAGGTCTGATAGTTCGGGAGCTAGGGAAGGAATGATCGGCGAAAGCGTCTGTCGGTCCATTTCTGTCCTCCGTCTCCAAAAACTCCTTGCTTCGGGTTCCAATTTCTCAGCGGTCCCGGCGCTGCCGGGCGCCGATAATCTTGTTCAACTCAATCGCGAATTCAAGCCTCTCCGTTATCGCAGCGGTCCAATTTACCGCATGTTTTCAGCGCGCTAGCACTCAACGGTCGAGAGTGCCAAAAAATTTGCGGTACCCCCTTGAAAGTAGAAGAAGGCAAAATTAGCTCGACATGCGCGCGATGCCCGAAAGGGTCGCGCGAGCCCCGCTCCGGTCCTGCCGGTCCGGAGCGGAGGAACCGTTCGCAATTTGTTTGTCCTGAAGGAGAACGATATGACGTTCCGTCCATTGCATGACCGCGTGCTCGTGCGCCGCATCGAGGCCGAAGAGAAGACGGCCGGCGGCATCATCATCCCCGACACGGCCAAGGAAAAGCCGCAGGAAGGCGAAGTCATCGCGGTCGGGCCAGGCGCCCGCGACGATAGCGGCAAGCTCGCGCCCCTCGACGTGAAGGTCGGCGACCGCATCCTGTTCGGCAAGTGGTCCGGCACCGAGATCAAGCTCAACGGCGAGGACCTGCTCATCATGAAGGAAAGCGACGTGATGGGTGTGATCGAGCAGGCCGAGACGCTGAAGAAGGCCGCCTGACCGGGGCTTCGATCGAACCGCAACCCAGTCAATGAAAGCTGCCTAAACAAGGAGTGATCCAATGGCTGCCAAGGAAGTCAAATTCCATTCCGACGCCCGCGAGCGCATGCTGCGGGGCGTCAATATCCTCGCCGACGCGGTGAAGGTGACGCTCGGTCCGAAGGGCCGCAACGTCGTCATCGACAAGTCGTTCGGCGCCCCGCGCATCACCAAGGACGGCGTCACCGTCGCCAAGGAGATCGAGCTTGAGGACAAGTTCGAGAACATGGGCGCCCAGATGGTTCGCGAAGTCGCTTCGAAGACCAGCGACCTCGCCGGCGACGGCACCACCACGGCCACCGTGCTTGCCCAGGCGATCGTTCGCGAAGGGGCCAAGGCCGTTGCGTCAGGCATGAACCCGATGGATCTCAAGCGCGGTATCGACAAGGCGGTGGATGCCGTCGTCGCCGAACTCAAGGTCAACGCCCGCAAGATCACCAGCAACGACGAGATCGCACAGGTCGGCACCATCTCGGCCAATGGCGATGCCGAGATCGGCCGCTTCCTGGCCGAGGCCATGGAAAAAGTCGGCAACGAAGGCGTCATCACCGTCGAGGAGGCCAAGACCGCCGAGACCGAGCTGGAAGTCGTGGAAGGCATGCAGTTCGACCGCGGCTATCTCTCACCCTACTTCATCACCAACCAGGACAAGATGCGCGTCGAGCTCGAAGAGCCCTATGTGCTGATCCACGAGAAGAAGCTCGGCAATCTTCAGGCCTTGCTGCCGGTGCTGGAGGCCGTGGTGCAGTCCGGCAAGCCGCTGCTGATCATCGCCGAGGATGTCGAGGGCGAGGCTCTGGCCACGCTGGTGGTCAACAAGCTGCGCGGCGGGCTGAAGGTCGCCGCCGTCAAGGCTCCGGGCTTCGGCGACCGGCGCAAGGCCATGCTGGAGGACATCGCCATCCTGACCGGCGGCACGGCCATCAGCGAGGATCTCGGCATTAAGCTGGAGAACGTCACGCTGGAGATGCTCGGCCGCGCCAAGAAGGTCGCGATCGAGAAGGAGAACACCACCATCGTCGACGGCGCCGGCAAGAAGGAGGAGATCCAGGGCCGCATCACGCAAATCAAGGCGCAGATCGAGGAGACCACCTCCGACTATGATCGCGAGAAGCTGCAGGAGCGGCTGGCCAAGCTCGCCGGCGGCGTTGCCGTGATCCGCGTCGGCGGCGCGACGGAAGTCGAGGTCAAGGAGAAGAAGGACCGCGTCGACGACGCGCTGCATGCCACGCGCGCCGCGGTCGAGGAAGGTATCCTGCCCGGCGGCGGCGTTGCCCTGCTCAGGATGGCCAAGGCGCTCGACGCGGTCGCTGTCGACAACCCGGACCAGAGATACGGCGTCGACATCGTGCGGCGCGCGATCGAGGCTCCAGTGCGCCAGATCGCCGAGAACAGCGGGTCGGAAGGTTCGATCATCGTCGGCAAGCTGCGCGAGAAGACCGAATTCGCCTATGGCTGGAACGCCCAGACCGGCGAATATGGCGACCTCTATAAACAGGGCGTCATCGATCCCGCCAAGGTCGTGCGCACCGCGCTGCAGGATGCGGCCTCGGTTGCCGGACTGCTCGTCACCACCGAGGCCATGGTGGCCGAGAAGCCGAAGAAGGAAACCGCTCCGGCTATGCCGGCCGGCGCCGGCATGGACTTCTGAGACGCCGACGGGAGCCCGCTTCCGGCAACGGCAGCGGGCGTTTCGAAACGCACGATGGGAGGCCTTTATGGATATGATGAGCGGCAATGGCTCGATCCCGGCGCCGACGCGCCCGGCAAGCGAATTCCTCGCTTATGAAGCCGAATGTCGAAGCGCATTGAAGCCGCTGCTGGCAGGCTTGCTCGACACCGCCGAATCCGTCGGATGGAACCGGCGGACCGTCGCCTCGACGCTGATGTTCCTTGCCGCACAGCACGTGTCGGCCACCGAAACATCCGGGGGCGGCTAGCGAAGATCGGGCCCCGCCTCCAGGGCGGGGCCCATGTGACTGCGAACGGACGAGGATTGCCATGATTGCAGGACGATTGCGCGAATGCCTGAAAATCTTGCGATGGGAAGCTGCCGACGTCGCCGAGGAGCTCGGCTGGCCCAGAAACGACGTGACGCACTGGCTCGAGGGGCGCGCGCCGGTGCCACTGGCGGTCGCCGCCTGGATCGAGGCCCTCGCCAAGGCACACAAGGTGCTGCCCCCGCCGCGCCTTAACCGGCAGAATTCAGCGATGCACACGCCGGCAGGCCCGGTGGTTGTGCAGGCGTTCAACGGCATAGGCCAGCCGCGGCCGCGCGGCGTCGTCCTGCAACCGCCCTACCCGCGCCGACATGTGCTGGCCGGGACGACTGGCCTTCGTCCGGGCGCCATGAGCATGCACCTGAATGAGGGTTCTGACCATGAACCACGACCGCTTTGAAGACCCTGTTACCATTCTTGTCGGAATGGGTTTGCCGGTCCGGCTCGAAACCGTGATGGAAGCCTATGCCCTGCTGTAGGATTGGCCGGCCGCGAGCAGGAGCAGCGCGCATGCGATCGCGCTCAATTCCTGCAAAGCCGGCATTGCCGGCGAGATCGACGCGAAAACGGTGCGGGCAACCCTTGTTGCTTTCGCCCGCCGCCACGATATCCTGGCGCCGGACATGGTTTCGCTGGCGCCTGCGGCGCTGGCAGGGAGCGCATCCACAAGCGACAATGGCTGAAGATTTGAAGCCCGGCGCGTGCTGGCGCGGCGGACGACGCAACGAGCGCAGGAATTCTGAATGACGACTGACACCAAGACCACGGAAACCAGGACATTCGAGGCGGACGTCTCGCGGCTGCTGCACATGATGGTGCACTCGGTCTATTCGGACCGGGACGTTTTCCTGCGCGAGCTGATCTCCAATGCGGCGGATGCCTGCGAGAGGCTGCGCTTCGAGGCGGTGAGCCGGCCCGAGTTGCTGGGCGACGATGCCAAGCCGCGCATCACGATTGCCGCCAATCCCGACAACAGGGAACTGTCCGTCGAGGACAACGGCATCGGCATGAGCCGCGACGAGATGACGGAGGCGCTTGGCACGATCGCGCGCTCCGGCACGCGTGCCTTCCTGGAGCGCGTCGAGGCCGGCAAGGCGGCGGAAGACACGCAGCTCATCGGCCAGTTCGGCGTCGGCTTCTACTCCGCCTTCATGGTCGCCGACCGGGTCGACGTCATCAGCCGCCAGGCCGGCAGCGACGAGGCCTTCCGCTGGTCGTCCGACGGCAAGGGCACCTACGAGATCGCGCCGGCGCCGCTCGAGGCAGCACCCAAGCGCGGCACGCGCGTGGTGCTGCATCTGATGGAGGACGCCTCGTCCTACACCACGCCCTATCGGCTCGAGGGCTTGGCGAAGTCGCAGTCCGGGCATGTGCCGGTGCCGATCACATTTGTCGAAAAGCCCGGCGCCGAACCGCGCGACATCGCCGACGGCGCGGCGCTGTGGGTGCGGCAAAAGAGCGACATCAAGCCGGAGGAATATACCGACTTCTACCGCAGCATCGCCGGCCAGTATGACGAGCCGGCTTCCACGATCCATTTCCGCGCCGAGGGACGGCAGGAGTACAGCGTGCTCGCCTTCGTGCCGGGATCGCGGCCGTTCGACCTGTTCGACCAGGACCGCAAGGGCCGCATGAAGCTCTATGTGCGGCGCGTCTTCATTACGGACGATGCCGATCTGCTGCCGCGCTACCTGCGCTTCGTGCGCGGCCTGGTCGATTCCGCTGACCTGCCGCTCAATGTCTCGCGCGAGATGATCCAGGAAAGCCCCCTGCTCGCAGCGATCCGCAAGGGCGTGACCAGCCGCATTCTCGGCGACCTCGCCAAGACGGCCGAAAACGATGCCGGAGCCTACGCCAAAATCTGGGAAAATTTCGGCGTCGTCCTCAAGGAAGGTCTCTATGAGGACTACGAGCGACGCGAGCAGCTGCTGAAGCTTGCCCGCTTCCGTTCGACGACCTCAGGCGAAGGCTGGCGCAGCCTTGCCGACTATGTCGCAGCGATGAAGGAAGGTCAGAAAGCGATCTTCTTCATGGCCGGTGACGATCGCGCCCGTCTCGAAGCCTCGCCACAGCTCGAAGGTTTTCGCGCACGCGGCATCGAGGTGCTGCTCCTCACCGATCCCGTCGACAGCTTCTGGGTGACAATGGCGCCGGAATTCGACGGCAAGCCGTTCAAGTCGGTGACGCAGGGCGCGGCAGAGCTCGCCGATATCGCGCTGCCCGAAGATGCGGCGAAGCCCGACGCGGAGACGTCGTCGGATATCGCCGCCTTCCTGGCTTTCGTGAAGACGACGCTTGGCGAGGAGGTGTCGGATGTGAAAGCCTCCGACCGGCTGACGGAAAGCGCCGTCTGTCTTGTCGCGCCCGAGCATGGCCCGGACCGCCAGTTCGAGCGCCTGCTCAACGCCGCCGGCCGGCTCGACAAGGCGGCCAAGCCGATCCTCGAGATCAACCCGCGCCACGAGCGCGTGGAGGCGCTGGCAAAGCTCGGCGACGACGAGAAGGCGTTCAAGGAAGACGCCGCGCATCTGCTCTATGACGAAGCGCGGGTGCTCGACGGCGACAAGCCGGCCGACGCCAAGGCGTTCTCGGCGCGGCTTGCGCGGCTGATCGATCGCGGGCTGGCGAGGGGGTAAGCGCCGGCGCTCGCCCGATAGGGGGAATGCGCCGCCGCCCATTGCGTAGGGTCTCGCCCTACCCTCTCAGCCCCGGCGCTTCCTGGCCGGTGCGGGCGACATATTCGGTGTAGCCGCCGCCATAAGTGTGGATGCCGTCGGGCGTCAGCTCCAGCACGCGGTTCGACAGCGCCGCCAGGAAATGGCGGTCGTGCGAGACGAATAGCATCGTGCCTTCATATTGCGACAGCGCCTCGATCAGCATCTGCTTGGTGGTTATGTCGAGGTGGTTGGTCGGCTCGTCGAGCACCAGCAGGTTAGGTGGATCGAACAGCATCAGCGCCATCACCAGCCGGGCCTTCTCGCCGCCCGAGAGCACGCGGCACTTCTTCTCGATCTCGTCGCCGGAAAAACCGAAGCAGCCGGCCAAAGCGCGCAGCGGCGCCTGGCCTGCCTGCGGAAACGAGTCCTCCAGCGTCTGGAAGACGGTGCGCTCGCCATCGAGCAGCTCCATGGCGTGCTGGGCGAAATAGCCCATCTTGACGCTCGGGCCGCGCGCGACGGAGCCCTCGTCCGGCTCGGAGGCGCCGGCGACCAGCTTCAGAAGCGTCGACTTTCCGGCGCCGTTGACGCCCATCACGCACCAGCGCTCGCGGCGGCGGATATGGAAGTCGAGGCCCGAATAGATATTGCGGCTGCCATAGGCCTTGTGGATGCCCTTCAGCGTCGCCACGTCCTCGCCGCAGCGCGGCGCCGGCTGGAATTCGAAAGTCACTGTCTGGCGGCGCTTCGGCGGTTCGACGCGGTCGATCTTGTCGAGCTTCTTCACCCGGCTCTGCACCTGGGCCGCATGGGAAGCACGCGCCTTGAAACGCTCGATGAAGGCAATCTCCTTGGCCAGCATCGCCTGCTGGCGCTCGAACTGCGCCTGCAACTGCTTGTCGGCCAGCGCGCGCTGCTCCTGGTAGAATTCGTAGTTGCCGGAATAGGAGGTCAGCGCGCCTGCATCGATCTCGATGATCTTGGTGACGATGCGGTTCATGAACTCGCGGTCGTGCGAGGTCATCAGCAGCGCGCCGTCGTAATCCTTGAGGAATTTCTCCAGCCAGATCAGGCTTTCGAGGTCGAGATGGTTCGACGGCTCGTCGAGCAGCATGACATCGGGCCGCATCAACAGGATGCGGGCAAGCGCGACGCGCATCTTCCAGCCGCCGGAAAGTTTTGAAACGTCGCCGTCCATCATCTCCTGGCTGAAGCCGAGGCCGTCCAGCACCTCGCGCGCCCGGCCGTCGAGCGCATAGCCGTCAAGTTCCTCGAAGCGGTGCTGCAACTCGCCGTAGCGCTCGATGATCTGATCCATGTCGTCGGCGCGCTCTGGATCGCCCATCGCGTGCTCGAGCTCGCGCATCTCGGCGGCGACCGCGCTGACCGGCCCGGCGCCCTCCATGACCTCGGCGACGGCGCTCAAGCCGTCCATGTCGCCGACATCCTGGCTGAAATAGCCGATGGTGACGCCGCGATCGACGGAGACCTGGCCCTCGTCGGGCTGCTCCTGGCCAATGATCATGCGGAACAGGGTCGTCTTGCCGGCGCCGTTCGGGCCGACGAGCCCGATCTTCTCGCCCTTCTGCAAGGCGGCGGAAGCTTCGATGAAGACGATCTGTCGGCCGTTCTGCTTGCCGATATTTTCGAGACGGATCATGGGCTCGTAGGGAGTAGGGAGTAGGGAGTAGGGAGTAGGGCCAATAAGCGAATGCGCGGGATAAAGGAACCCCTCTTCGCTTCTCGGCCTCGACGTAACCTACTGCCTACTGCCTACTGCCTACTCACTTCGCGTCGTGGAAGATGATGCCGACCGTATGCCGCTGCCCCGAACGCAAGCGGCTCACGCCGTGTCGCAAATTCACCCGGTAATATCCCTTGGTGCCTTGCACCGGCCGGTTGTGCACGGCGAAAATCACCGCGTCACCGCGCCTCAATGGCACCACTTCGGCGCGGCTTTGCATGCGCGGGCGCTGTTCGGTGAGCACGAACTCGCCGCCGGTGAAATCCTCGCCGGGCTCGGATAAGAGGATCGCCACCTGCAGCGGAAAGGCGAGCTCGCCATAGAGATCCTGGTGCAGGCAGTTGAAGTCGCCGGGGCCGTATTGCAGCAGAAGCGGCGTCGGCTTCACCTGGTCCTCATCGTGGCAGCGTTTCAGGAAGGCGGCGTGCTCGGCCGGATAGCGCTGGGCAACACCCATCTTCTCGTTCCAGTCATTGGCGGCCGTGGCGAGTCGCGGATAGAGCGTGGTGCGCAGGCCCTCGATCAGGTCCGGCAGCGGATATTTGAAATACCGATATTCGCCCCTGCCGAAGCCGTGGCGCGCCATCACGACGTGGCTCCGGAAATGCTCTTCATGCGGGTAAAGCGCGGCGATGTCGGTGCATTCTTCCGCCGACAGCAGGCCGGGCATGACCGCGCAGCCACGGGCGTTCAGGTCAGAGACCAGCGCGCGCCAATCTTGTGCTGCGACGCGGGATTCGGCGGAGCGGCCGGCGCGCCTGGTGTTGAGGGAATGGATGGTCATGGGTGTGCCTCCTTGCTTGCCGTCAAAGTGGAGCGAAGGATGTGCATCGGCCACCCGATTCCTGCGGAGATGGGTGCCGGCTTTCCCTTCTCCCCTTGTGGAAGAAGGTGGCCTCGCGAAGCGAGGTCGGATGAGGGGTACTGGAAGGAATGAGGCGGCGGCGATTTCAACCTTATCGCCAAGCTGGAACACCCCTCATCCGTCTCGGCGCTAACGCGCCGATCCACCTTCTCCCACAAGGGGAGAGGGAGAAGGTCTGCGATACAT
>NZ_VFWS01000127.1:0-14679 GCF_006443065.1 Mesorhizobium sp. B1-1-5
CCTATCGCGATCGTCATTCCAGGGCGGAGCAGCCGCGAAGCGGCGTCGCGGAGACCCTGGAATCCATTCCGTGACCTTTGCCGTGGGGTGCAGCGGTGCGGAATTCTGGACCGTGGCAACGCCTCGACATCACGGAATGGATTCTATGGTCTGCGCGCGTCGCTTCGCTCCTTGCTCCGCCATAGAATGACGATGTTGGGTTGGCTTCAACCAATCCCCAGCGTTTGCGCTGATTTCACGGAAATGAACGGAAAATCCTGCTCGAAGACAAACGGCAACCTCTCAAAATCCCTGTGTTGGTGAACCAGTTCCTCGGCACGGGATTTTCATTTCCGCAACGTCAGCACAAACGCCAGGGTGGCCGAAGCCTCCCAACCTCGTCATTCCAGGGCGGAGCAGCCGCGAAGCGGCGTCGCGGAGACCCTGGAATCCATTCCGTGACCTTGATCGAAGGTGCAGCGGAGCAGAATTCTGCACCGTGGCAACGCTCGGATGCCACGGAGTGGATCCTTGGGTCTACGCGTCCGCTTCGCTCCCGCTCCGCCCGTGGATGACGACGGTGGGGCGTTCCGCGCCGGCGGTCCGTGATCGGCACGGCGATCGAGCGCAGGCTCCAGTTGCTCGTCGACAATGGCGAAGGCATCGGCCCTCGCCTTGTCGATGGCTTGCCCAGAGCGGCACGACCGGTGATAAGACTATGTTCGCAATGCGAACTTTCTTGCATCTCCGGAGCCGCCCCGATGGTCAAGTTCCTGCCGCTGAAAGAGGCGGTCGCGGAAAACCTGCATGACGGCGATACGGTCGCCTTCGAGGGTTTCACCCATCTGATCCCGACCGCCGCCGCGCATGAGGCGATCCGCCAGGGCTTTCGCGACCTGACGCTGATCCGCATGACGCCTGACCTGATCTATGACCAGATGATCGGCATGGGCATGGCGAGGAAAATCGTCTTCTCCTACGTCGGCAATCCTGGCGTCGGCCTGCTCAGGCGCGCCCGCGACGCCATCGAGAACGGCTTTCCCCGAGCCATCGAGATCGAGGAGCACAGCCACGCCGGCATGGCCAATGCCTACGAGGCGGGCGCCGCCGGCCTGCCCTGCGCGGTGTTCCGCGGCTATCGCGGCGCCGGTCTTGCGGCGGTCAATCCGAACATCAAATCCGTCACTTGCCCTTTCACCGGCGAGGTGCTGGCCGCTGTCCCGGCGATAAGGCCTGACGTTACCTTCATCCACGCGCAGAAGGCGGACCGGAAAGGCAATGTGCTGGTCGAGGGCATCATCGGCATCCAGAAGGAGGCCGTCCTTGCCGCAAAGCGCGCTGTTGTGACGGTCGAGGAAATGGTGGACAATTTCGACGACCTCCACCCCAATCTCACGGTGCTGCCCAACTGGACGATCGCGGCCATTTCGGTCGTGCCCGGCGGCTCGCATCCCTCCTACACGCATGGCTATTACGAGCGCGACAACGCCGCCTATCTCGAATGGGACGAGATCGCCGCCGACCGCGGCCGCTTCCAGGCGTGGATGCAGCAGAACGTCATCGAGAGCAGCCCGGACGACTTTGCCGGCCGCGTCGAGCATCTGAGGAAAGCCGCATGAGCGACGCGAAGGATATTGGTTTCACCCCGAACGAGATGATGACGATCGCCGCCAGCCGCGCCTTGAAGAGCGACGATGTCTGCTTCGTCGGCATCGGCGCGCCATCGGCCGCCTGCAACGTCGCGCGGCTGACCCATGCGCCCGACATCACGCTGATCTACGAGAGCGGCACCATCGGCGCCGCCCCCGACGTTCTGCCGCTGTCGATCGGCGACGGCGAATTGTGCGAGACCGCGGTCGCCACCGTCTCGGTGCCGGAGATGTTCCGCTATTGGCTGCAGGGCGGCCGCATCTCGATCGGCTTCCTGGGCGCCGCCCAGCTCGACAAATTCGGCAACATCAACACAACCGTCATCGGCGACTATGCGCATCCGAAGACCCGCCTGCCCGGCGGCGGCGGCGCGCCGGAAATCGCCACCTCGTCGAGGCAGGTCTACATCACCATGGCGCAGTCGAAGCGCGGCATGGTCGAAAAGATCGACTTCTTCACCTCCTTCGGCCATGGCGATGGCGGCGATCATCGCAAGCGCCTTGGCATCGATACCGCCGGGCCGACCCTTTTGATCACCGACCTCGCCCTCTGGAAGCCGCACCCTGTGACCAAGGAGTTTACCGTAGTGTCGCTGCATCCCGGCGTCACGCGCGAGCAGGTGCAGGAGACCTGTGGCTGGACGGTCAAGTTCGCGGAGGCTCTTGACGAGACGCCGGCGCCGACGGAACTCGAGCTGAAGACATTGCGCGACCTGCAGGCCCGCACCAAGGCGGCGCATCAAGGGATCGCCGAAGGGAAAGCTGCCTAGATGATCGACGCCTTCATCTGCGACTACATCCGCACGCCCATCGGCCGCTTCGGCGGCTCGTTGTCCTCCGTCCGCGCCGACGACCTCGGCGCCATCCCGCTGAGGACCTTGGTCGAGCGCAACGCCGGCGTCGATTGGGCGGCCGTCGACGACGTCGTCTATGGCTGCGCCAACCAGGCCGGCGAGGACAATCGCAACGTGGCGCGCATGGCGCTGTTGCTCGCCGGCCTGCCGCAGGACATCCCTGGTTCGACCGTTAACCGCTTGTGCGGCTCTGGCATGGATGCTGTCACCATCGCCGCACGCGCCATCAAATCGGGCGAGGCTGAGCTGATGATCGCCGGCGGCGTCGAATCGATGAGCCGCGCGCCCTTCGTCATGCCGAAGGCCGACGCCGCCTTCTCGCGCAATGCCGAGATCTACGACACCACCATCGGCTGGCGCTTCGTCAACCCGCTGATGAAGAAGCAGTACGGCGTCGAGTCCATGCCGGAGACCGGCGAGAACGTGGCCGAGGATTTTTCCGTTTCCCGCGCGGACCAGGACGCCTTCGCCGTGCGCAGCCAGGACAAGGCGGTCGCCGCGCAAGAGAGCGGCCGGCTGGCGAAGGAAATCACGCCGGTGACCATCCCGCAGAGAAAGCGAGAGCCGGTCGTTGTGACCAAGGACGAGCATCCCCGCGCCGGCACCACCATAGAAGCGCTGGCCAAACTGCCGACGCCGTTCCGCCACGGCGGCACGGTGACCGCCGGCAACGCTTCCGGCGTCAATGACGGTGCGGCGGCCCTCATCATCGCTTCGGAAGCCGCGGCGAAGAAGCATGGCCTGACGCCGATCGCCCGCATCCTCGGGGGTGCCGTCGCCGGTGTGGCGCCGCGCATCATGGGCATCGGCCCGGCGCCGGCCACCGAGAAACTTTGCGCCCGCCTTGGCGTTACAGCAGACCGGTTCGACGTCGTCGAATTGAACGAAGCTTTCGCCTCGCAAGGCATTGCCGTGCTGCGCCAGCTCGGCATCGCCGAGGACGCCGCGCACGTCAATCCGAACGGCGGCGCGATCGCGCTCGGTCACCCGCTTGGCATGTCGGGCGCGCGCATCACCGGCACGGTGGCGCTCGAGCTGCGCGAGCGCGGCGGCAAGCTGGCTTTGGCCACCATGTGCATCGGCGTCGGCCAGGGCATCGCCATCGCGCTGGAGCGGGTTTGACCGCCCAGGCAGATCAATAGGGCAAGCCGACATAGTTCTCGGCGAGTGCGGTCGATGCGGCTCTCGAATGCACGAGATAGTCGAGCTCGGCTTCCTGGATGCGTTGGCCGAACGCGCCCGTCTCCGGAAAACGGTGCAGCATCGTCGTCATCCACCAGGAAAAGCGCACCGCTTTCCACACCCGCGCCAGCGCCTTGGCCGAATAGGCGTCGAGTCCTGTCTGCGAGCCCTCGCGATAGAATTCACGAAGCCCGGCAAACAGATAGCGCACGTCGCTGGCAGCGAGGTTGAGGCCCTTGGCGCCGGTCGGCGGCACGATATGGGCGGCGTCTCCGACCAGGAACAGCCGGCCGATGCGCATCGGCTCGGCGACGAAGGAGCGCAGCGGCGCGATCGACTTCTCGAACGATGGACCGGTGGTGACGGCGGCAGCCGTCGCCGGCGGCAGGCGGCGGCGCAACTCGTCCCAGAAGCGGTCGTCCGACCAGGCCTCGACGCGCTCCTCGGCCGGAACCTGCACATAGTAGCGGCTGCGCTGCGGCGAGCGCATCGAGCAGAGCGCAAAGCCCCGCTCATGGTTGGCATAGACCAGCTCGCGGTCGGCCGGCGGCACCTCGGCCAGCACGCCCAGCCAGCCGAACGGATATTGCCGCTCGAACGTCTTCAGTGCGCCCTCTGGCACCGAGCGGCGGCTGACGCCGTGATAGCCGTCGCAACCGGCAATGAAGTCGCAGTCGATGCGATGCGTGAGGCCGTCCTTGTCGTAGGTGACGAAGGGCGACGCACCGCCGAAATCATGCAGCGCGACATCCGACGTTTCGAAGACGGTCAGGAGACCCGCCGCTTCGCGCTTCTGCATCAGATCGAGCGTCACCTCGGTCTGGCCATAGACGGTCACATGCTTGCCGCCGGTGAGCGCCGTTATGTCGATGCGATGCGCGCGGCCGCCGAAGGCGAGCGAGATGCCGGCATGCTGCAGGCCTTGTGCATAGAGCCTCTCCGCCGCGCCCGCTTCGCCGAGCAGGTCCACCGTACCCTGTTCGAGCACACCGGCGCGCACCCGACCAAGCACATGCTCGCGGCTCGACCGCTCGATGATGGTTGTCTCGACGCCAATCGTGGCAAGCAATTGGCCGAGCAACAGCCCGGACGGCCCGGAGCCAATGATGGCGACCTGCGTGCGCATCAATGACCGAGGCTCTCGACCTGCGCGGCCAACTCGGCCGCAAGCCTCAGCGCGGCCGCCGTCGCCACGACCATTTGCGGCAGGATGAGCCATTCCAGCGTCCAGGCCGAACCCGAGCGCTCCTGCTCATGCACCAGCGCCTGGTGCATGCCGGAAAGCTGGACGGCATTGAAGCGGGCGAGTGCCACCAGGGCTTCCGCCTTCACGGGGTTCTGCTTGTGCGGCATGGTAGATGAACCGCCGCCGCCGGACAGCTTGATATCGGTTCCCGCCTGCGCCATCAGCGCAACGTCCTGCCCGAACTTGCCGAGGCTGCCGGTCACCAGCGACAGCCAGCCGGCGAACTCGGCGAGCGCGTCGCGCTGATTGTGCCATTGCGGCGCGTCAGCAAGGCCGAGCTTGCCGGCAAGCGCGGCGCGCACTGCGGCGGCCTTGTCGCCGAGCTTTTCCAGCGTGCCGGCGGCGCCGCCGAACTGCACCACCAGCAGCCGGCCGGAGAGCTCCTTCAAACGTTCCTGGTGACGCTGGAGCGGCGCTCGCCAGGAAGCGATCCGGTCGGTCATGGCGATCGGTATCGCCGGCTGCATGCGCGTCACCGCCATCATCGCCCTGCCCTCGAAATCCTGTTCGAGACCGGCGAGCCGCACGACGTTCTCGCTGAGCAGCAGGCCGACATGCTCGACCGCCGAGCCCAGGCGCAGCACCAGCGACGTATCGATCACATCCTGGCTGGTCGCGCCGAAATGAACGTGCGCATCGTGCGGCGGGCCGACGGCAGCCTTGATCTGTCGCACCAGTTCCGGCACCACGACACCGTCCGTGGCGACGCCGGCGCGCAGCTTCGCCGTGTCCGGCCGGAACCCCGCCAGCGCCTTCGAGATCGCCGCCGCCGCATCGCGGGGTATCGCGCCGCACTCGGCTTCCGCCTCGGCCAGCGCCCGCTCGAAGCGGAGCATCGCGGCGATGTCGGCTTCGACGGAAAAATGTCTGGCCGCCTCCTCGTCGCCGAGCAGGCCGGAAAGCAGCGGGTGATCGAAGGGCGAAACGGTCATGGCGGCCACGGTCAGCTGTCGAAGAAGACCGTCTCCTTTTCCCCCTGCAGGTGGATGTCGAAGACGTAAGTATCGCCCCGGCGCTCGGCGATCAGCGTCGGCACACGCAGGCGATGCTCGATGCGCGCAAGGATCGGGTCCTCGGCATTGGCCTTTTCCTCGTCCGAAAAATAGAGCCTGGTATGCAGGCCGACATTGATGCCGCGCGCTGCGATCCAAAGCGTGATGTGCGGCGCCATCAGGCGCCCGTCGCGGAACGGCACGCGGCCCGGCTTGATCGTCTGGAACAGGCAGACGCCCGTTTCCATGTCGGTCGGCTGCCGGCCCCATCCAGGGAAATTCGGATCGGCGGCGCCACGCATCTCGGCCGGTGAATTGTAGAACCCGTTGGCGTCCGCCTGCCAGATCTCGATCAACGCATCCTTGAGCGGCGTGTCGGTGCCGTCGAGCACGCGGATATGCAGTTCGATACGCTCGCCCTTGGTCTCGCCGTTGATCATCGACGAGCCGAGGTCGCTCGCATAGACGCCGCCGATGCCGCAGAAATTGGGCGTGAGCCCGATATGCACATAGGGCCCGGCGGTCTGCGAAGGGCTCTCCTTCAACCGGTCGAGCGACTGTGCCATCAATTGCCCTCCGGTCTGTTCTCGAACAGCGTCGAGCGTCGCCCGCGCAGCACGATGTCGAACTTGTAGGCGAGCGCATCCATCGGGATCGTCGACTGCATGTCGAGCGCGGCGATCAGCGCCTCGATGGCTGCCTTGTTGGAGATTCCGCCGACGATCGGGCAGCGCCAGATCAACGGATCGCCCTCGAAATACATCTGCGTGATCAGGCGCTGCGCGAAGCCGTGGCCGAACACGGAAAAATGGATATGTGCCGGCCGCCAGTCGTTCGGTCCGTTGGGCCAGGGATACGGCCCGGGTCTGATGGTGCGGAAGGCGTAGCCGCCGTCCTCGCGGGTAATCGCGCGTCCGCAGCCGCCGAAATTCGGATCGAGCGGCGCAAGATACCCCTCCCTCTTGTGCCGGTAGCGGCCGCCTGCATTGGCTTGCCAGAATTCGAGCAACACGCCGGGCACGCCCTTGCCGCGCTCGTCGAGCACCCGCCCATGAACGATGATGCGCTCGCCGATGGCGCTCTCGCCGGGTCTGGCGAAATTGTGTATCAGGTCGTTGTCGAACTCGCCGAGCATCGCATGCCCGAACACCGGGCCGGTCGATTCCGACAGCGTGTTGTCGAACGACACCAATGCCTTCTGCGGCGAGCGCAGCACCGAGCTTTTGTAGCTCGGCGTCAACGCCGGCGGATGCCATTGGCGGTCGCGCTGGAAGAAGGCGCCGGTTTCCGGCGCCCGGTTGGAGCCGGCCTCAGCCATGAGCGGCCCCGTCCATCTGCGCAAACACCTCCTTGGCGATCTTGAAGGCGCGGTTGGCGGCCGGCACCCCGGCATAGATCGCGACATGCAGGAAGGCTTCGCAGATGTCCTCGCGCGAGGCGCCGGTGTTGGCGGTGGCGCGCACATGCATGGCGACCTCCTCGTCATGGCCAAGCGCTGCAAGCAGCGCCAGCGTCACGATCGAGCGTTCGCGCTTCGACCAGCCGGGCCGCGCCCACACCGTTCCCCAGGCGGCCTCGGTGATCAGCTGCTGGAACGGCCGGTCGAAATCGGTCGCGGCAGCCTCGGCGCGGTCGACATGCGGATCGCCGAGCACGGCGCGACGGACCTCGAGCCCAGTCCGGTAGCGGTCCTTCGCGACATCATTCATGATCAGACTTTCCCTCAGGCAACGAGGCGACGAAATCGCGGATCAAGGTGACGAGCGCCTCGGGCTGCTCGATGCACGGGATGTGTCCCGCGTTGCGGATCACCTCGAAGCGCGCGCCGGGGATCAGATCCGCCAGCGAGCGAACAAGGTCGGGTGGCGTCGAGCCGTCCTGGTCGCCGACGATGCAGAGCGTCGGCGCAGCGATACGCCGCGCCGCGTCGGTAAGATCGGCATCGCGCACCGCCGCGCATGTCCCGATATAACCAGGCAGCGCCTGCCTGATCAGCATGTTGCGGCAGCCGGCCAGCTCGGCCGCGCGCCTGGCATGGAAATCGGGGGTGAACCACACTTGCAGCACGCCGTCGGCGATCGCCTCTATGCCGTCGCGCTCGACGGTCGCGATGCGCGTGTTCCAGCTCTCGGCGGTGCCGATCTTGTGCGCTGTGTCGCTGAGGATCAGGGCCTCGACACATTTTGGATGACGGGTATAGAGCCGCTGCGCGATCAGGCCGCCAACCGACAGGCCGAACAGCACCACCTTGTCGAAACCGAAATGATCGATGAGACCCAGGAGGTCGTCGACATGGTTGTCTATCGAATGCACCCCGTTGCCGATGTCTGACAGGCCGTGGCCGCGCTTGTCGTAGACGAGCATCGGCATTTCGCCTTCAAGACGCGCGACGACATCGTCCCAGATCCGGAAGTCGGTGCCGAGCGAATTGATGAAGATGATTGGGCGCGAAATGCCCGTCGCCTCAATGTAGCGGTGGTGCAGCGTGATGCCGCCTATGCTGACGAATGGCACGGTTCCGATCCTCTGAACCCACATTGCACCAGCTATTTGGTTCGGTAAATCGAAACCGTCCAGGGTTGCTTCGGCCGGCTTCCTATGGGGGAGCTTGCTGCCTACCCGAGCGTCAGCCCCGCCTTCTTCGCCTCCTCGCGCAGGAACGGCAGGCCGACCTCGATCACGTCGCGCGGATCTTCCGCCACCGGCCGCCAGACGGCGAGCCCGCCGGCAATGTCGACATCGACATGGTTCATGCTTTCGAGCGTGATCGCGCCCTGGTAGCCGATGTCGGCGATGGCCTTCATGCAGGCTGCCCAGTTGAGCATGCCTCGCCCCGGCACGCCGCGGTTGGCCTCCGATACATGCACATAACCGAGATAGGGCGCCGCCGCCTCGAAACCGGAAGCAAAGCTCTCTTCCTCGATATGCATGTGGTAGGTGTCGAGATGAATGAAGATGTTGGGCGCGCCGATGCGCTCGATGATCTTTGCCGCGTCGATGCCGCGGTTGATCAGATGCGTCTCGTAGCGGTTGCAGGGCTCGATGCCGAGCTTCAGGCCGCGCGACTTCGCCGCTTTCGCCGCGCGTTCGAGGAAACGGCACATACCGTCGATTTCCCTTTGCGTCGGCGCCCGACCGGTGGTCTTGCCGATCGTGCCGTAGGTGACGCCGCCGAGCGCTTCCGCGCCGACCTCATTGCAGACCCGGAAAGCCGGTTCGAGGAAATCCAGCGCCTCGTCCGGCCGTTCGACCACATCGAGCGCGCGCGGCAGGCCGAGCGAGGGGACCAGTTCAACACGATAGTGATTGGCAAAGCTGCGCGTCCGCTTGGTGTCGATCTCCTCAGGCCGAAGCAAAGGGATCTCCATCAGCCCGATGCCATATTCCTTGAGCCTGTCCATCTGCGGCTCGATGCGGGCGAGGTCCCAGACCGGCGCGATGGCGAAAGTGTGCAGTCCGAAAGTGTTCATGTCAGCCTCGTTGCTCATGCGCCGCCGCTGCGGCCGTATCGCCGCCGCCGACGATGCGGCTGACGACTTCGTTCATGTTGGTCCTGGCGGTAACGAGATCGGCATCCGCCCTGCCGTGGCGAAGCACGACGATGCGATCGGTGACCGACAGCACGTCGTTCAGCCGGTGCGAGATCAGGATGACGGCGATGCCTTCCGACTTCAGCCGCCGGATGAGGTCGAGCACGCTCTGCACCTCGCGCACGGCAAGTGCGGCCGTCGGCTCGTCCATGATAACGAGCTTCGGATTGAAGGTGAGCGCCCGCGCGATCGCCACCGTCTGCTGTTGGCCGCCGGAAAACGAACCGACCGACCGGTTTATTGACGGCAAATGCGCGCCCAGCCGCTCGATCATTTTCGACGCTTGGCGATCCATCTCGCTTTTGTCGACGAAGCCGGGGAACAGGCCGAGCAACTTTTTCGTCGGTTCGCGACCGAGGAAGATGTTCGACGCCACGTCCTGCTGCTTGGCCAAAGAAAGATCCTGGTAGATCATTTCGATGCCGAGGCGCCGCCGCTGACCGGGGTCCAGCGCCAGGATATCCTTGCCGTCGAACTCGATCGAGCCGGTGTCGGCACGGTAGATGCCGGTGATGGTCTTCATCAGCGTCGACTTGCCGGCGCCATTGTCGCCGACCAGCCCGACCACCTCGCCGGCCGCGACCGAAAGGTCGACGCCATGCAGCACGTCGACCGCGCCGAAGCTTTTGCGGATGCCGCGCAGCGAAAGCAGGGTCATACGCGCGACTCCTTCCGCACTTGGTATTGGTCGATGAAGACCGCGAGGATCAGCACCGCGCCGATCGCCATCTGCTGGTAATAGGATTGCACGGCAAGCAGCGTCAGCCCGTTCTGCAAGACGCCCATGATCAGCGCGCCGATCATCGTGCCGAGGATCGAGGCGCGGCCGCCGAACAGATTGGTGCCGCCGATGATCGCAGCCGTGATGGCGGTGAGCTCGTAGTTGATGCCGGCGGTCGGGTCGCCGGCATTGACGCGGGCGGTGAACAGCAGGCCGGCAAGCCCGGCCAGCGCGCCCGACAGCGTGTAGATGATGCGGCGGTGATGCTCGACGCGGATGCCCGCGGCTCGCGCAGCACCTTCGCTATCTCCCAGCGCCAGCGTGTGGCGGCCGAAACGCGTATAGGCAAGCACCGCATGCGCGACGATGGCCGTCAGCACCAGGATGATCACCGGCATAGGGACACCGAACGGCCGCCCCTGCCCGATATAGACGAGCTCCGGCGGCAGTCCGTAGATCGCCCTGCCCTGCGAGATGACCAGCGCCAGCCCGCGCGCCAGGCCCAGCATGCCGAGCGTGACGATGAAAGCCGGCACGAAGGCGCGGGTGACCAGTTGACCGTTGATGTAGCCGGCGATCCCGCCTGCGAGGATGCAGGCGGCGACGGCGAAGACCGACGGCCAGCCGAGATTGACCGCCGCGAAAGCGCCTGCGACGCCCGCAAGCCCCATGACCGAGCCGAGCGACAGGTCGAGCCCGCCCGAACCGATGACGAAGGTGGCAGCGATCGCCAGCACGCCGATCGTCGATGTGGCCAAAAGGATGTTGAGGAAATTGCTGAGCGACAGGAAATAGGGCGACAAGAGCGCCATTGCCGTGCTCAGCGCCAGAAGCACCACCAGCGACTCCAGCCGGATGTGGAGCCTTTCGACGGATGCTCGCTGCACCCGAGCCCAGAAGCCGGGCTGTTCAGAAGCCATGTCTTTGCACCTTGAGAGAGGGCTGCAAGGCAGTAGGCAGTAGGGCTTAGGCAGTAGGGAAAATATGAAAGCGATCCGAGCGGTACGAACCGCTTCTTCCCTACTGCCTACTGCCTACTGCCTATTCCCTGCTTACTTCACATATTGCAGCATCGGCTCCTTGCCGGCGTCGATCACGTCCTTGGTCAGCACCAGCGTGGGTACTGCGATGCTGTCCTCGACCTTCTCGCCGGCCAGCGCCTTCTTGACGTTCTCCACCGCCTGCTTGCCGACGAGATAGGGAAGCTGCGCCACCGAGGCATTGAGGCGGCCTTCCTTGATCGATTTCACCGCGTCGACGTTGCCGTCGACGCCGATGATCGTCACCTGCGAACCCTTGCCCGCCGCATAGACAGACTCGACTGCACCAAGCGCCATGCCGTCATTGGCGCAGAAGATGGCGACGAGATCGGGATGCGCCGTCAGCGTGTCGGTGGCGATCGAAGCGGCCTTGCCGCGATCCCAGTCGCCCGGCAGTGAAGCGACGATTTCGAGGCCGGGCGCCAGCTCCTTCAGCTTGTCGGCAAAACCCTTGGCGCGCTTCTCGCCGGTGATGTTGCCGGACAGGCCCTCGATCACCAGCACCGGACCCTTGGCGTCCTTGCCGAGCTTGTTGGCCAGATATTCGGCGCCCTGCGCGCCGGCGGCGATGTTGTCGGAGCCGATATGGAAGGTGACCTTGACGCCTTCCTTGTCGAGCACCGCCTGGTCGAGATTGTTGTCGAGGTCGACGATCTTGATGCCGGCCTCCTGCGCCGACTTCAGGCAAGGCAGAAGATTGGTCGAGTTGATGGCTGCGGTGATCATCGCCACCGGCTTGCGCTCGAGCATGGTGTTGCAAAGGTTGAGCTGCGGTTCGGCCGCCTGATCGCTCTCGGCCGCCTGCTGGAAATATTTCACGCCGGCTTCCTTGGCGCCGTCCGCGACACCCTGCGCCATCGCGCCCCAGAACGGGTTGGCCAGCGTCTTCATCAGCACGCCATATTCGCCGTCCTCGGCATTGGCAACGCCGACGGCGGAAAACGCAAGCGCGGCGCAGATGGCAATGGTAAATCGATTTATCCTGGGGAAATGCGATATCATTCTATCCTCCGTTGATCCTTGGCGCCGGATGCCACGGCCAGGGCCGGCGCATGCTTCCGCTCACGACAATGGGGGCTGTTGTCGGTCTCCTCCCCCGGAATGCGGACCGCTGCCTGGCGAGCCAACGGATTCCCGCATCAACACCTGGCAGGGCTCGAGCCGCGCCGTGGGTGGTCCCACATCACCGTCGACCCTGCGAAACAAAAGGTTCATCGCCTCGCTGGCGATCCGGTGCACCGGCTGCACCACGGCGGCGATCGCCGGCCATGTCACCTGCATCCACTCCGCGTCGTCGAAGCCGACCAGCGAGATGTCGTTCGGGCAATGCCAGCCGCGCCGGCGGAATTCGGACAGCGCGACGAGCGTGCCCTTCAAAAGCAGCGAATAAACGGCGGTCGGCCGCTCTCCCCTGGCGAAGTATTCGCGCAGCGAGGACCTCAGCGGCTCGACGCTGACCTCCGAGGTGATGACGTCGATGCGCGCCGATGGGTTGAGCGCCAGCGCCTGGCTGCGAAAACCTTCCAGGCGCGCCCGCACCGTCGCCGCCTGCTCGGCAAGGCCGATGACCAGGATGTGGCTGTGCCCATTGCCGATCAGCATCCGCGCCACTTCGGCGCTGGCGGCGAAACTATCAGCCGATACCGTGTCGAAAGCGTCGTCGGACAAGACGCGGTCGATCAGCACGCTGGTCATGCCGTGGGCTTTCATGAAGGCGGCCGCCGGACCATGCTCGTTGCGCACAGGCGCCAGCACGACGCCGGCAACGCGCCAGTCATGCATGCGGGCAAGGATTTCCTTCTCGCGCGCCTCCGATTCACGGCTCGATGCGGCGACCAACGTGTAGCCGCGCTGCTCAGCAAGGCCTTCGAGCTCGGTGACCATCGAACCGAAAAACTCGCTTTCGAATTCCGGCATGATGGCGCCGATGATGCGGCGCTTGGCCCTGCGCATGTCAGAGGCTAAAGGATCGACGCGATAGCCCAGATGCTCGACGGCATCGAATACACGCTGCGCGTTTTCGGGCTTGACCGTGGTGACGCCGGCCAGCACCTTGGAGACGGTGGCCGCGGACACGCCGGCATGGCTTGCGACGTCGTGGATCGACGGACGCCGCTGCCGGGTTTGGTGTTGTGCCATTGACCTCCTCCCGAGGGGCAGGCAGCCGATTTTCTGCCTCGCTATTGTAATCGATAAATCGATTTTTCGTTCTTGTAAATCGTTTCATCGGGAGTAAGACTTGAATGCGTGATTGACGCGATCCAATCGCGCCCGGAGGAAAAACATGCCCGACAAAGCCTTGCCGCTGGTCATCAGCGCGCCCGAACCGCGCACGTTGGAGCTCATCTTCACGCCGCCGCAGCTGGCGCGCCTGCGCAAACACTATCGCATTGTCGAGACCACCCCGGAAGGCGTTGCCGCCATGCCCGCCGAAACTCTGGCCGAGGCGCGTTTTATCATCGGCCAGCCGCCGATTTCAGCTGAGACGCTGGAGAAGCTGAAGGCGCTGCGCTGCATCTTCAATGTCGAGACCAACCTGCTCAACAACATGCCCTATGAGACGCTGTTTGCGCGCGGCATCCATGTCGTCACCACGGGCCTGGTCTTTGCTGAGCCGGTCGCGGAACTCGGCCTTGCCATGGCGCTGAACCTTGCGCGCGACATTGTCGACGCCGACCTCGCCTTCCGGCAGGGCAAGGAGCTCTGGGGCGGCGACGGCAACCAGACGGCGCGGCTTCTCTCCGGCGCAGATGTGGGCATCATCGGCTTCGGCGATCTCGGCCGGGCGCTCAACCGCCTGCTGACCGGTTTTCGCACCCGCACCAAGGTCTATGATCCGTGGCTGCCACCGTCGATCCTGATCGACAACGGCGTCGAGCCGGCCTCGCTGGACGAGGTGCTGTCGCAAAGCGATTTCGTCTTCGTCGTCGCCTCGGTGACCAGCGAGAATCAGGGTTTCCTGGGCGCCGACGCCTTTGCCAGGATGCGCAAGGGCGCAGCCTTCATCCTGCTCAGCCGCGCCGGCGTCGTCGATTTCCCGGCATTGATGCAAGCGGTGAAGAGCGGCCACATCGTCGCCGCGAGCGACGTCTTCCCGGAGGAGCCGCTGGCAAAGGACCATCCCGTCCGCACCCTGCCCGGCTTCCTGCGTTCGGCGCATCGCGCCGGCGCGCTCGACGTTGCCTTCAAGCGCATGGGCGACATGGTGCTGGAGGACATGGACCTTATCGACCGCGGCCTGCCGCCCCTGCGCTCCAAGCGCGCCGAGCGCGAGACGGTTTCGCGCATGCGATCCAAGCCGGTCGACAGGAACTAGTGGCACTGCACAGGGGATTTTGACCGGTCGGCTCTGTTTGCGTTGGCAGGTGGAGATTGGCCGAAACACCCATCGCGATCGTCATTCTAGGGCGAAGCAAGGAGCGAAGC
>NZ_VFWS01000128.1:0-14565 GCF_006443065.1 Mesorhizobium sp. B1-1-5
GAACGTCTATTTCGGCTGAGGGCGAGCGGACTTCGTCATTCTATGGCGGAGCAAGGAGCGAAGCGACGCGCGCAGACGTTGGAATCCACCTAAGAGCGTCGGGGCGGTCCAGATAGCGGCGCCTCTCAACCTCGTCATCCACGGGCGGAGCGACGCGAAGCGGAGCGCAGACCCGAGGATCCATTCCGTGACCTTGGCCGAAGAGCGCAGCGGAGCAGAATTCCGCACCGTGAGCGGCGCTCATATGTCACGGAAAGGATTCTATGGTCTGCGCGCGTCGCTTCGCTCCTTGCTCCGCCATAGAATGACGACGGGAGGAACAATCCGACCAGTCTCCAACGTTGCGATTGCCAACTCGGCTTACACAATTGTCAGCGCTGCCAAATTCGATTTTCAGGTCGGCGCACCCCCAAACTCTTGCAGCAGCCCCCCGCTTTCACCACATCTGTCGCCGCAGGCCGGCGTGCGAGGACGCGCGGCCAAGGAGCGGCTGATGGCGCAAGGTACCGGTTTCGACTTCTTCGGCTTCGGCGACAAGCTCGCCGGCGAGGGCGAGGTGCGCGAAAAATTCTGGCGCACCGCCAAGAAGGCGGCGCGGCAGATTCCGTTCATGGACGAGGTTGTCGCCGCCTATTATTGCGCCATGGACAAGGACACGCCGCTGCGCGCCAAGGGTATCCTGCTCGCCGCGCTCGGCTATTTCGTCCTGCCGGTGGATTTCATCCCCGACTTCATCTTCGGCCTCGGCTTCACCGACGACCTTGCCGTGCTGACCGCGGCGATCACGGCCGTCAGCGCCCATATCACGCCTGCCCACAGGCAGGCCGCCAAAGACGCGCTGGCGGACAAGAGCTGATCCCGGCACGCTTCAGCCCGCAAATCGGCGCGGGCGAAAAGACAAACTCTTGCCGTTTTCGTGGCATCCAACTCCGCGCCGGGACGTCGCGCCGGCATCAATCCACGATGGCGGCGCGGATGGTGGCGGTTTCCTGGGGTGGGTTCCTTTTCTTCGAGGACAATTCACCGTTTGGTAACCCTGATTAAATCAAAATGAAGCGACGGCAGGACGCCACGCGGCCCGCCTCCGCACCATTTGGAATACGGGAAGAACGATGCGCGGATTGATTGCTATAGTTTCCAGCCTGGTCCTGGCGGCCTCGGCGGCGCCGGCGTTGGCGCAGCAGGCAACCAAGATCGGCCAGCACAACGCCTGGGGCACCTACAGCTATCAGTCGGCCGCCGGCAAGGTCTGCTATGTGCTGACCGTGCCCACCGACAAGCAGCCCCCGTCGCTCGACCATGGCGACATGTTCTTCTTCGTCAGCCAGCGGCCCGGACAGCAGGTCTCCTACGAGCCGCAATTCATCGCCGGCTACAACTTCCAGGAAGGCTCGAAGGCCACGGTTACCATCGACAAGAAGAGCTTCTCGATGTTCACCCGCGGCAAGTCGGCCTGGGTCGAGAACGCCGCGGAAGAGCCGGTGCTGATCGCCGCCATGAAGACCGGCTCCGACATGAAGGTGCAGGCCAAGTCCGGCCGCGGCAACCCCACTTCCTACGTCTTCTCGCTGAAGGGCATCTCGGCCGCGCTGGCCTCGATCGCCAAGTGCAAATAGGCTGGCGGAGCAGGACTTACCGATTTGACCGCGATCCTTGGCTGCGCGGCAACGCGTTGGCAGAAACCGCTATGGTCATCGTCAAATCGCTAGGACTGCGCCATATGGCTCCGTGACGCCGGACCGTTTCGTCTGACCGGATCGCGCTTCGAGTTATCGCGAGCAGCCATGCCCCAGGAACATCCCGCTGACCGGCCCAGTCTGGAACTTTACGAGCCGATCGACGTCCTGAAACCCGTCGCTCCCGATCTATGGATCGTGGACGGGCCACAGATCGGCTTCGGCGTCGGACCGTTTGAATTTCCCTTCACCACCCGCATGACGGTCATGCGGCTTCGCAATGGCGACCTGATCGTGCATTCGCCCGTGGCGCTGACGCCCGCGCTCCGGTCCGCGGTCGAGCTTTTGGGGCCGGTCCGCTTCCTGGTTGCGCCGAATTCGCTTCACTACTGGTGGCTCCCCGACTGGAAGGCCGTTTTTCCCGGCGCGGAGGTTCTCGCCGTGCGCGGCCTGCGGGAGCGGGCGAAGCGTCCGATCGCGGTGGACCGGCTGCTGGTGGGACGCGGCTCACCCTGGCCGGCCGAGGTCGACCTGTTGGTGGTGCGCGGCGACGTCCTCACCGAGGCGGTGCTGTTTCACCGCGCCTCGCAAACGCTGGTCCTCACCGATCTGATCGAGAACTTCGAACCGGGCCGGATTCACAGTTGGTTTCTGAGGCTCATCGTCAGGCTCGCCGGCGCGGCCGATCCGGACGGCAAGGCGCCCATCGACATGCGGCTGAGCTTCTTTCGCCGTCGTCGGACCTTACGCGCGGCGGTTGACCAGATGCTCGCCTGGCAGCCGGAACGCGTCATCATCGCGCATGGCCGGTGGTATGACAAAGACGGCACCGCCGAGCTCAGGCGCGCGTTCCGTTGGGTCTTGTGACGACGACCCACCTTCGAAGCTGCTAGGCTTTCACCGCTTCGCTCGTCTCCGCACGTCGCCGCCGGATCGCCTCGGCGATGAAGACGCGCGACAGTGCGTGGTAGAGCGGTTCGTTGGAGATAAGCCGCGCCGTGCCGTAGCCCAGCATCGCCGCGCACATCAGCGCGATCACATTGTCGTGGTTGCCGGTCATTTCCAGTATGATGACGAAGGCCGTCATCGGCGCCTGCACGACGCCGGCGAAATAGCCGGCCATGCCGAGCAGCGCCGCGGTTCCCGTGGCCGTGCCGAAGACCAGGCCGAGCGTGCTGCCAAGGCCGGCGCCCACTGCCAGAGACGGTGCGAAGAGGCCGCCTGGAATGCCCGATACCATCGACAGCAGGCCGGCGGCGAATTTCTCGACGAAGAAGAAGGCCGGCAGCGGCGTGCCTTCGATCGCGCCGCGCGCCTGCACATAGCCGGTGCCGAAGGTCAGCCCGCCTGACGCGACGCCGATTGCCGCCACGGCCAGGCCGCAGACCGCCGCCACGACCAGCGCGCGCGGCAATGGCTGCAGCGCGTTCCAGCGCCGGATGCGGCGCATGACTTTCAGCGCCAAGAGCGAGAACAGCGCGCCGACACCGCCGCCGATGACGCCGCAGGCGAGCACCAGCGGCCAGTCCGTGGCGAAGGCGACCGTGTCCCTGGCGACGCCAAAATAGGTGTAGTTGCCGAGCAGCCCGAGCGAAGCGAGGCCGGCCAGGATCACCGCCGTCAGCACCAGCCCGTTGGTGCGCGCCTCGTAGGCGCGGCCCATTTCCTCGATGGCGAAGACGATGCCGGCAAGCGGCGTGTTGAAGGCGGCGGCGATGCCGGCGGCGGAGCCTGCCAGGATCAGGCCGCGCGCCTGCGCCATGCCGCCCCAGCGCGCCGCCTGCAGCATCAGCGAAGCGCCGACCTGCACTGTCGGGCCCTCGCGCCCGATCGAGGCGCCGCAGGCGAGGCCGACGATGGTCAGCGCGATCTTGCCCACCACCAGCCTGAGCGACAGGATGTGGCTGCGATCGTCCTCGTCGCGCAGATGCCGCGCCGCGATCGCCTGCGGAATGCCGCTGCCTTGCGATCCCGGAAAGAAGGAATGCGCAAGCCAGGCGCAAAAGACGAAACCGAGCGGCGTCACGACGAGCGGCAGGTAGAAGCGCCAGCCGCCGTCATTGCCCGTCATGACATGGAACAGGCCTTGCGCCCGGTCGGCGAGCAATGCGAACAGGACGCTGATCAGGCCGATCGAGATGGCGCCGGCCCAGAAGACGAGGCGCGGCTGCCAGACGCGCCGCGACATCCACATGGCGTGGGAACGCCGCAGCATGCGGGATTTTCGCGATATGCCGGCCATGACCGTCCTCTTGATGGTCACCCGCCCTAGCACACTCGCCGGGTCGATCAACCCGCGAGTGCGAGCCCGACGCTATGTCAGTCAGGTCGAGGAGCGGTGCTCAAGGGAACGTTACGGATGGCGGATAACCCGCCGGCGCACCGGCCGGCGGGGAGGTCGGCACGCAGGATCGGCGAGGTCACATCGCCATTTTTTCACATTCGGCCTGGGCCTTCTTGGTCGACGTGTCGACCATGTAGGCCTTGCCCTTGGCGTCGGTGATCATCATCATGCAATGCTTGATCGGCTTGGCCATCTTCATCATCTCGGCGCTCATCTTGGCGTCCGGCATCATGGTGCCCATGTGGCCGTCCGGCATGATCGCGGTGACCTGCCCGCCCTTCATCATCGTCATGGCGCCCATCGTGTCCTCGGCAAGGGCTTGCGAGGCGCAAAGACCGGCGAGGCCGGCAATAAGCGCGAACTTGATCGAGTGCATTGAACAACTCCCATTGTTGAGGGGCATGGTCGCCCCTTTCAGGTTCGCGCACGCGTTTCGATTGATTACGCCAACACGAAGATGTGATCGGTTTTTGAGGGCGATCGCCAGTCGCGGCCCCTCCTTCTCCCGCTAGCGGGGTCCGAAGGACGGGCGAGACCCGCGGCTCGCCCCGGGCGGTGGATCGGCGCGCAGCGCCGAGACGGATGAGGGGTGTTCCAGGGAACACCAACGCCTCACTCCGCTGGAGCACCCCTCATCCGACCGAGCTTCGCTCGGCCACCTTCTCCCACAAGGGGAGAAGGGCAAAGCGCACGCATGACTCCGGCGCCGAGCTGTGCTATGCGCCGCGCTTCCTGGCGGCCGGTGCTGAAATCGGCCGCAAATCGCTTATATTGGCGCCACCATGACCGTTTCGCTTGATCTTACCGCCGAAGGCGCTCGTGATGCCTTGCGCCGCGCAGCACCGGCCGAGAAGCCGTCGCTGATCGGCCTGACCCGCGCCGAGCTCGGCGAAGCGCTTGTCGACGCCGGCATTGTGCCCGAGCGCCAGGCAAAAATGCGCGCCCAGCAGCTCTGGCACTGGATGTATGTGCGCGGCGTTTCCGACTTCGCGCATATGTTCAACATCTCCAAGGACCTGCGCGCCGCGCTCGACAGGCATTTCACCGTCGCCCGGCCCGAGATCGTCGAGGAGCAGATCTCTGCCGACGGCACGCGCAAATGGCTGTTCCGCTTTCCGCCGCGCGGCGCCGGCCGTCCCGTCGAGATCGAGACGGTCTATATTCCCGAGGAAGGCCGCGGCACGCTCTGCATCTCCTCGCAGGTCGGCTGCACGCTGACCTGCTCCTTCTGCCACACCGGCACGCAGAAGCTGGTGCGCAACCTCACCGCCGAGGAGATCCTGGCGCAGCTGCTCACCGCGCGCGACCGCCTCGGCGATTTCCCCGACCGCGACACGCCGGACGGCGCCATCGTGCCCGCCGAGGGCAGAAAAGTTTCCAACATCGTCATGATGGGCATGGGCGAGCCGCTCTACAATTTCGAGGCGGTGAAGAAGGCGCTGCTGATCGCCTCCGACGGCGACGGGCTGTCGCTGTCGAAGCGGCGGATCACGCTGTCGACCTCCGGCGTGGTGCCGGAAATCTTCCGCACCGGCGAGGAGATCGGCGTGATGTTGGCGATCTCGCTGCACGCCACCAATGACGACCTGCGCGACCTGCTGGTGCCGATCAACAAGAAGTTCCCGCTGAAGGAGCTGATAGCCGCCTGCAAGGCTTATCCCGGCCTCTCCAACGCCAAGCGCATCACCTTCGAATATGTGATGCTGAAGGATGTCAACGATTCCCTCGACGACGCCAAGGCGCTGGTGAAGCTCTTGAAGGGCATTCCGGCCAAGATCAACCTGATCCCGTTCAATCCCTGGCCCGGCACCAACTACCAGTGCTCGGACTGGGAGACGATCGAGAAGTTTGCCGACTACATAAACAATGCCGGCTATGCTTCGCCGATCCGCACCCCGCGCGGCCGCGACATCCTCGCCGCCTGCGGCCAGCTGAAGTCGGAGTCCGAGCGCATGCGCAAGGTCGACCGGCTGGCGCTGGAAGCCATGATGATCGCGGGACACGGCGAGGCGTGAGGCGCATCATCGCCTATCTCATTCGCTTCGCCGTCATCCTGATCGGCTATGTCGTCGCCTCGCTGGCGGCGAGCGCCTTCCTCAACATCCTGATCCTGGCGCATCTGGGCTACACCCCGGCCAATCCGGAGCCGACGGCCACCGCATCGCTCTATTTCTCGGTGCCTTTCGTGGCGCTGTTCGTCGCCTATTTCGCCTTCATGCCGGCGGCGCTCGTCATTTTGATCGCAGAAGTGCTCGGCCGGCGCGACTGGCTGTTCTACGCGCTGGGCGGCGCCATCATCGCCGTCGTCTTCCTCGGCTTCGTGCATAATGTGGGCGACGCCAATTTCGATGTCACCGAAACCAATGCCCGGCTGGCCGTGATCGGCGCCGGCATGGTCGGCGGCATCTTCTACTGGCTCTCCGCCGGCCGCTGGGCCGGAAGCTGGCGGCGCGAGGCGCTGCCCGATCCGCTGGCTTAAGCGTGGGAACGTGCCGGCCAGCCCGCCGGAACACTCACTGGCGCATGCCGGAGCAGCCTATCCGATAACGATCACCTTTCCGGTGATGGCTCCCTCGACGCTCTTCGCGTAGGCAAGACCGACCCGTTTCGAAGAAACGGGTTCGTGGCCGGGAAACCATTCTCCATAGCGCGGCACGGAAACGTCCAGAAGCCCCGGGCTCACCACGTTGATACGCAGACCACGCGGCATTTCGATTGCCGCGCCGACGACGAAGCCGCCAAGAGCGCCATTCGCCGTCGCAGCCGCCGCCCCCGTTCGGATTGGATCGCGGTCCAGCACGCCGCTCGTCAAGGTGAAGGATCCCGCCTCGTTGACGATATCAAGTCCCGCCAGGACCAGATTGACCTGCCCCAGCACCTTGTTCCTGAGGCCGAGCATGAAACTCTCTTCCGTATAATCGTGCAACGGGCTGAAATGAACGTCGCCTGCTGTCGAAACGACGGCGTCCACTTTGCCGCAACTTGCATACATGGCATCGACCGATGCGCGGTTCGCCATGTCGACCCGGACATCGCCGCTGGAGCGCCCTGCCCTGATGATCTCGTGGCGACTTTCCAGCTCGGCGCACACGGCTTTGCCGATGTCGCCCTCGGCACCGACAACGACAATCCTCATGACGCCGCGATCTCGTCATAGCGCTTCAGCTTGTGCGCAAGGATTTCGGCACAACGGTCCAGGACCACGCGTTGCTTGTCGAGCTGTTCGGAGTGGCCCAGAAGAATTCGCCTTCGCTCTGGGATCGTTTCGTTGCCCCTTTGGTAGAGGCACGCAAAGTACCGCATCGTTTCCATCCGCATGCCGGTGTCGCGCAGGGACGACAGCAGGACGAGCCAATCGACGTCCACCGCCGAAAAGCGACGCTTGCCATCTCTTCCGCGTTCGACCGGCGGAAGCAGCCCCGCCTTTTCATAGTATCGGATGGTATCGATACTGAGTCCGCTGGTGGACGCAGCCTCTGAAATCCGCATGCCTTGCCCTTGGTTTACACTGTGCAGACCAGGCTACCGTCCTGGAGTAACTCCAGGTCAAGGACTTTTCTCTGAAACAGCGCCGGAGGGGCGATGGAAGCCTACTTCGCCTGCGCGGTCAGGATCTTGAGCGCGAAGGCCGAGAACACGCCGCCGAACAGGTAGTCGACCACACGCGTCACCCGCGGGCTTGCCTTCATCGCCGCCGAGAACTTCTCCGCCGCCAGCACCATCGGCGCCGTCACCGGGATCGACAGCACGATGAACATCACGCCGAGGAAGAACAACTTTCCGGACGCATTCGGATCGTGCGCGGAGACGAATTGCGGCAGAAAGGTCATGAAGAACAGGATGATCTTGGGGTTGAGCAGGTTGACCCCGAGCCCGGCCGCCCAGCTGCGAAATAAGGAAACCTGCGGTCCCGTCCTCTTTTCCGGCGAAAAGGCCGAGCCTTTCGTCACCGCTTGAAAAGCCAGGAACACCAGATAGCCGGCGCCAAAAATCTTCAAGATGAAGAAGGCCATCGGCGAAGCGACGATCAGCGCCGAGATGCCGACGACCACCAGGGTGGTGTGGATCAGTGTGCCGCAGAGCGCGCCGACCATGGAGGCAAAGCCGGTGGCGCGGCCCTGGCTCAGCGTGCGCGACACGAACAGCGTCATGTCCGGCCCAGGCGTGATCGCCAGGATCACCGTGGCGATGGCGAACTGGATCAGCGTCGAAGTGTCGGGAATGAAGGACATGGGGAAGCCCCTGCGGGAAGACTGGTTTCTATAACGCAGCTGCCTTGCCGATGCCAGCGACTGGTCGGCGCAGCCTCTGGTCCAGCATTGGCAACAACCAGCCTCCAGGACGCTTTCTTCAGGCAATCGTTGATGTCGGCGCCGCCCCTCATTGCCGTGCCGGGCATTTCTCCCCGTTTACGGGAAGAAAGAGGCCGGCCGCAACCTTGGCGCATCCCTGCAACGTTGGAGATTGGCGAAAGCGACGATGACAGCCCCCTTCTCCCCGTTCACGGGGAGAAGATGGCGGCAGCCAGATGAGGGGCGGCGCAAACGTCCAAAGATTTCTAACTGCAGCCTCTGAGCCATAGCACGCGGCCGTTCGTCTCTTGCGCCGCCCGGAAAGGCCGTGATACCTCGCCCGCGAAGTTATTTTCCCGCGGAACCGCCAAAAATGTCCAAAACCAAGAACGTCAAGAAAGTCGTGCTCGCCTATTCCGGCGGCCTCGACACCTCGATCATCCTGAAATGGCTGCAGACCGAGCTCGGCGCCGAAGTCGTCACCTTCACCGCCGATCTCGGCCAGGGTGGTGAGCTCGAGCCGGCGCGCCGCAAGGCCGAGATGATGGGCATCAACGACATCCGCATCGTCGACGTGCGCGAGGAATTCGTCGCCGACTTCGTCTTCCCGATGTTCCGCGCCAACACCGTCTATGAAGGCACCTATCTGCTCGGCACCTCGATCGCCCGGCCGCTGATCTCCAAGCATCTGGTCGAGATCGCCAGGGAGACCGGCGCCGACGCCATTGCCCATGGCGCCACCGGCAAGGGCAACGACCAGGTCCGCTTCGAGCTTTCGGCTTACGCGCTCAACCCCGACATCAAGGTCATCGCGCCGTGGCGCGACTGGTCGTTCAAGTCGCGCACCGACCTTCTCAACTTCGCCGAGCAGCACCAGATCCCGGTGCCGAAGGACAAGCGCGGCGACGCGCCCTTCTCGGTCGACGCCAACCTCCTGCACTCCTCCTCCGAAGGCAAGGTGCTGGAGGATCCGTGGAGCGAGCCGCCGGAATTCGTGCATCAGCGCACCGTCTCGCCGATGGACGCGCCCGATGTCGTCACCGAGATCGAGATCGAATTCCTCAAGGGCGATCCTATCGCGCTCAACGGCAAGAAGCTGTCGCCGGCCACCATGCTGGCGGCGCTCAACGACCTTGGCCGCGACAACGGCATCGGCCGCCTCGACCTGGTCGAAAACCGCTTCGTCGGCATGAAGTCGCGCGGCGTCTACGAGACGCCCGGCGGCACCATCCTGATCGCCGCCCACCGGGCGATCGAATCGATAACGCTCGACCGGGGTGCTGCCCACCTCAAGGACGAGCTCATGCCGCGCTATGCCGAGCTCATCTACAATGGCTTCTGGTTCTCGCCCGAGCGCGTCATGCTGCAGGCGATGATCGACAAGAGCCAGGAGGACGTCGAAGGCACCGTGCGGCTGAAGCTCTACAAGGGCAATGTCATCGTCACCGGCCGCAAGTCGAAGAAGACGCTCTACTCGGATGCGCTGGTCACCTTCGAGGACGACCGCGGCGCCTACGACCAGAAGGACGCCGAGGGCTTCATCCGGTTGAACGGATTGCGGCTCCGGACATTGGCGGCAAGGACCCGCAAAGGCTGAAGCTGCTAGTCTCCCCCCTGCGGGTGAGATATCCTGCAGGGCGCTGTCCTGCCCACCGGTTCTTCGTCATTCTAGGGCGGAGCAAGGAGCGAAGCGACGCGCGCAGACCCTAGAATCCATGCCGTGACGGTCGAGAGCCACCACGGTTCAAGGCGTTCACCAGCCAACCCCGCGAAAGAGCTCGAACCACTCCGGATTGCTCTTCTCGATCAGTTCAATCTTCCATTGCCGTGGCCACCGTTTCAATGACGTCTCACGCTGGATGGCATCGGTGATGTCGAAATATTCCTCGTACCAGACCAGACGCAGCACACCGTAACGGCTGGCGAAGCCGGAGCCTTGGCCGGTCTTGTGCTCGGGATCCGACGCGCGAGGTCGTTGGTGACACCGATGTAGATCGTGCCGCCTTTCTGGCTTGCTGTCATGTAGACATAGCCGGTCATCTGGCGATCTTGGCTGGCGCCGTTATCGGCGGCTATTCTGGACCGCTGCATTCTCCGGCCAATGTCACGGAATGGATTCTAGGGTCTGCGCGCGTCGCTTCGCTCCTTGCTCCGCCCTAGAATGACGAAGCACAGGTCGCCACCCACGCGCAAGGACCCCCTCTGTCGCCTGCGGCGACATCTCCGCCAGGGCCCCGAGGGAAGTGATTCCCACCTCCCGGTTTTCGCCAATCTCCAAGCCAAAAAAGCCCGGCGCGTGGCCGAGCTTTTCCGTGGAATGACGATCTCGATCAGTCCGCGTCAATCGCCTCGGCTATTTGGGCGATCGCCTGTTGGTAGACGCTTGCCGAGTTCCAGCCCGCGATCGCGCCCATATTGGCCTCGTAGCTCGCGCCGGCATGCCAGCCATGCGCCTTGAGATAGTTGGCGGTGGAAGCCAGCGCCGTATTGCGGTCGCGCAGGTTTCCGCTGCCGACGCCATATTTCAGCACGTTTCCGGGCAGGAACTGGGTGTGGCCGATCTCGCCATGCATGGCGCCGACCGAGGAGGCGCTCAGCGCGCCGCGATCGACCAGCTTCAGCGCCGCGATGGCGTGCGGGGTGAAATAGTCCGGGCGGCGGCAGTCATAGGCGAGCGTCAGGATGGCCGACACCGTGTTCTGGTTGCCCATCGAGGCGCCGAAGCCGGTTTCCATGCCCCAGATGGCGAGCAGCACGCCCGGCGGCACGCCATAGGTCCGCTCGATATTGGCGAACATCGCCGCGTTGGCCTTCTTCAATGCGCGGCCTCTCGAGATGATCGCGGACGCCCCGCGGCGTTTCATGAAAGCCTCCACCGAGCCGCTGAAAGCCTTGTGGATGGCGCGATCGGCCGAAATCGTCCTTGTCGCGTAGGTCGCCCCCTCCAGCGCCGAAAGCCCCCTTTGGCCGACGCCTTCGGCCTTGGCCTCGGCGGCAAAATCCTGCTTCCAGGCGTCGAAGCCGGCGCCGTTCTTGCCGCAGCTGGCCGCGGCTTCAGCGCCTGTCGCCAGCCCAAGCATCGCCGCCACCGCCGCGGCGCCCGCGAAAATCCTTCTTTTGGCAAAAAATGCCATGTCCTTCTCCTGGTTGCCTTGAATCACGTCCCGGTGGCGAATTTGCCAGCGAAACGCCCGATTGTCACCGCCCTCGCTGGGGACGTGACACCGGACACTGGCGAAAGAAGGGCAATTTGCCTGCGATCGGCCATCAGGTGTGGCGGGCTTGCCTCATGAAAGACGTCGATGTCGTGCTCATTGGCGCCGGTCCGGCGGGACTTACCGCGGCTAAAGCGCCTTGCGCCCGCTCACGCCGTTTTGACCGGAACCCCGAGAAATCGTGGAACAAATCGTGAGCGGCGGAAAGGCGCTTTAGCCGGAACGCATAAGCCTTGGTTTCGTTTCCGACCGCGAGGGAGAGTGGAAAAACGGAGTGAAACCATGAAACGCGTACTGTTTCCGGCGCTTGCCGGCGCGCTGTTCGCCATGTCGGGCGCGGCCTTGGCCGACACTGCCGTCTCGGCGGTGGCCGATCTCAATGTGCGCGCCGGCCCCGGCCCGCAATATCCCGTGATTGGCGTGCTGGCCGCCGGCCAGTCGGCAACGCTCACCGGCTGCATCGAGAACAGCAAATGGTGCACGATCGCCGAAGCGGGCGGCAATGGCTGGGTCTATTCCGACTATGTGACGGGCGATTTCGGCGGCAGCCGCGTCGTGCTGACACGCCGGCCGGCCAATGCCGGCATCGCCGTCGTGTCGCCGCCGACCGATAACATCTACACCACGGATAGCTACACCGGCGCCATCGTTCCCGGCGACGACACCATCGAGTCGATCGGCAGACCGCCGGCCGAGGTCGGCACCTATGTCACCACGCACCGGGTCGATCCGGTCTATCTCGAGGGCGAGGTGGTGACCGGAGCCACGCTGCCCGACACGGTCGAACTGCGCGAGATTCCCGATTACCGGTATCGCTATGTTTATGTAAACAACCAGCCCGCGCTGGTCGACCCCGGCACGCGGCGCATCGTCTATGTGATGCGCTGATTGTGGCCAAGAGACAAACGGCCGCCGGGATGGCGGCCGTTTGCTTGCGTGCTGGTCGCTCACGGTTGCGTGCAATCCCGCATAGCCGCACACGTTCGGGATTGGCGAAGCGTCCGAACTTCGTCATCCACGGGCGAAGCGGGAGCGAAGCGGACGCGTAGACCCGAGGATCCATGCCGTTACCTTGGCCGAAGAGCGCAGCGGAGCAGAATTCTGCACTGTGGCAACGCTCGGAAGTAACGGAATGGATCCTCGGGTCTGCGCTGCGTCGCTTCGCTTCTTGCTCCGCCCGTGGATGACGACGAGATGGGCGTTCCAGCTAATCTCCCACCGCCGCGATCGCGCGTTACCGTTCCGTGGTACGAATTCGATGTTCGTGCCCTCAACGCGATCCAGTCAGTCCCGGCTCAAAGCAAGGTAATCGCGCGGTAACCACCGACCTCCTACACAATACAGCCTAAGCCTTCGGCAGGGGAGCCGCGTGACGATCGAAAATGCCGCCTTCGAGCGCTATCGCCGCTCGCCGAACGAAAAGACCAATTTGCTGCGGCTGTTCTTCGGCACGGCAATCGTCATTGCCTTCTGGATGGCGGCGACGGCCGTCGTGCTGTTTGCCGGCACCTATGTCTACGTCGTCTGGCGCCTGCCCGGCCCCTCGACCGGGCAGTATATGCAGGACTTCCTGGCCTCGCCCGTCGGCATCCTCAGCGCGCTGAGCTCCTTTGCCGGCATCTGGATCGGCCTGTGGGTGGCGATGCGCTTGGTACATGGCGAGCCGCTGTCGGCTCTCTTTGGCGTCGGCCGCCGCATCGCGGGCGGAGATTTTCTCAAGGGCCTGGTCGCGGTGCTGATCACCTCGCTGTTCTCCGAGGTGCTGCTCTATTGGCTGCAGCCGGAGATCGCGCGCGGACCGATCGCCCTCTCGTCCTGGCTGCTCTTCCTGGTGCCGATCGCGCTGCTCGCCTTCCTGCAGACCTCGTCGGAGGAAATGCTGTTTCGCGGCTATCTGCTTCGCGCCCTCGCTCATCGTTTCAGGAGCCCCCTGGTCTGGGCGGCGCTGCCGGGGCTGCTGTTCACGTCGCTGCACTGGAACACGGCCTCGACGCTGGCCATCAATGCCAGTGTCTTCATCTCGATCGGCACATTCGCCCTGCTGCTGACGCTCCTGGTCTATGTGACCGGCAATCTCGGCGCCGGCTTCGGCGCCCATCTCGGCAACAACCTGACCGGCTTCCTGCTGATCTCGCACCAGGAGGCCTATAATTCCTTCGCGCTGCTCAATGCCAGGCCTCTCGAAGGCCCCGGCTGGACCAATCTGGACGCCGTTCTCATCGCCGCGATCGGCGTCGTCAGCACGCTTTTGACGATGCTGCTGCTTTTGCACCGGCGCTCGCCGCTGCGGGTCGGAGCGACCCGGCAAAGCCCGCTGTGAGGCGCCCCTTATGGCAGCGTTTTGGCAGGGATTCCAGCATAGTTTCTTGACGCATGTCGTTGTCGCAAAACCGCTGCGCACTTTTGCGCGACATGCGTTGGCCTTGACTCCGCGGCCGATTTCCTGTCTAGAGCCGCTGAATTCCGCGACGAGTTTTCTTTCGCGAAAGCCGACCAGGACGCCGAAGCCTCTTTGAGGCGGGCGCTGTAAAGAGATCCTGGAGGCCAACACCCGGCAGCGCAATGCGCCCCCGGGTGCTTTTTGGCTTTGCGCTTTTGCTTGGCGACCCGGCGCGAACGCACTACCTCTCGGTCGAACCCCACCGAGATCAAGGACCGCAGATGTTTGAATCCCTCCAGGAGCGTCTTGGCTCCATCCTGAACGGCCTGACTGGTCGCGGCGCGCTGTCCGAGGCGGATGTCTCGGCGGCCTTGCGCGAGGTGCGCCGTGCGCTGCTCGAGGCCGACGTCGCGCTGGAAGTGGTTCGCTCCTTCACCGACAAGGTGCGCGAGAAGGCGGTTGGCGCCGCGGTGCTGAAGTCGATCAAGCCCGGACAGATGGTCGTCAAGATCGTCCATGACGAGCTGGTCGAGATGCTCGGCGCCGAGGGTGTGGCCGTCGACCTCAACGCGCCGGCGCCCGTCGTCGTCATGATGGTCGGCCTGCAGGGTTCCGGCAAGACGACGACCTCGGCCAAGATCGCCAAGCGGCTGACCGA
>NZ_VFWS01000129.1:0-14518 GCF_006443065.1 Mesorhizobium sp. B1-1-5
GATCCCCCCTGCGGCGGGGCGGCCTTGCGCGTGCGGGTGCGTTCCAGGCCGAGTTGACGTTCGCGCCAGATGATGAAGATGCCGGCGGCAACGACGATCAGACCGCCGGTCAGCGTGTTCAGCGTGGCGACATCGCCGAAGACGAGATAGCCGACCAAGACGCCGAGGATCATAGAGGTGTATTCGAACGGCGCCACGACCGAGGCTTCGGCGTGGCGGTAGGCCGCCGTCATCAGGATCTGGCCGAGCCCGCCGCAGAAGCCCGCGAAGACGAGGAGCGCGGCCTGCATCGGCGTCAGGGCCTGCCAGCCGAAGGGCAGCGTGAAGAGCGACAACACCGAAGCCGTCGAGGAGAACCACAGCACGATGGTCGCGGTCTTCTCCGTCTGCACGAGATTGCGCACCAGAAGCATGGCGACCGCCGAAATCGCGGCGGCGATCAGCGCGGCCATGACGCCCAGCAGCTCCTGGTCGTCGAGGCCTTCACCGGAATTGAGCAGCGTCAGCTCGGGCCAGGAGATGATCAGCACGCCGGCAAGACCGACCGCAACCGCGCTCCAGCGGTAGACGCGGATCGTCTCGCCGAGGAAGACCGAGGAGAACACCACGACCAGCAGCGGCTGGGCGTAGTTTAGCGTGATGGCCTCCGGCAGCGGCAGCCTGGTCAGCGCGAAGAAACCGAGCCCCATGGCGCCGACGCCGACGACGCCACGCGCGATATGGTTGAACGGCCGCCTGGTCGTGAACGCGGTGGCGAGCTCACCCTTGAAGGCCAGGAAAGCGATGATCGGGAAAATGGCGAAAAAGGAGCGGAAGAAGACGATCTGCCCGGCGGGCACGTCGCCGGCCGCCTTGATGCAGGTCTGCATGCCAACGAAGACCGTCACCGAGACGATCTTCAGCGTGATGCCGCGCAGCGTGTTGTGGCCGACGGCATGATCGACGGTCATCTTGCCTCGTAAGGATGGTCGGGAAACGAAGCCGCGAAATAGGCCAAGAGCAATTCCAGGAAAAGTGTGTAACGGTTTTCCGTCCGGAATTGCGAAACACAAATTATGCCGCAGTTTTGTCGAGTGGCCGTTTCGTGTAAAGAGCGCGCACCCTCAAAATTCTTGGACCAGCCAGGCCGGCTGGCCGCCTCGACAGGAAAAGCTCAACGAATGCGCACAGATACCGGCCATGTCTTCAAGCTCGAGGACTATCGCCCCTGCGACTATCTCATCCCGAGCACCAGCCTCGACTTCCGCCTGTCGCCGGACGCGACCCATGTGACCGCGCTGCTCACCATCGAGCGACGCGAGGGCATCGCCGCCTCGGCGCCGCTGGTGCTCGACGGCGACGGGCTGACGCTGCTCGGCGTCGACATCGATGGACATGTGCTCGCAACCGGCGACTATGAGGCGACGCCGGACCGGCTGACGATCCTGAAGCCGCCGGCGGCGCAGCGCTTCGAGTTGCGCCTGGAGACGGAGATCGCGCCCTCGCGCAACGAGGCGCTGATGGGCCTCTACCGCTCCAGCAACGTCTATTGCACGCAATGCGAGGCCGAGGGCTTTCGCCGCATCACTTATTTTCTCGACCGTCCCGATATCCTGTCGGTCTACACCGTGCGCATCGAAGCGCCGCACAACGAGGCGCCGCTTTTGCTTTCAAACGGCAATCCCGTCGAACGCGGCGCGCTCGTCGACGGCCGGCATTATGCAGTCTGGCACGACCCCTTCCCAAAACCCTCCTACCTCTTCGCGCTGGTGGCGGGCGCGCTCGGCAAGGTAGCTGGCAGCTTCACCACCATGTCCGGCCGCGAGGTCGAGCTCGGCATCTATGTCGAGCCCGGCAAGGAACGGCTTGCCGGCTACGCGATGGACGCGCTGAAACGCTCGATGAAATGGGACGAGGAAGCCTTCGGCCGCGAATACGACCTCGACGTCTTCAACATCGTCGCCGTCTCCGACTTCAATATGGGCGCCATGGAGAACAAGGGGCTCAACGTCTTCAACGACAAATATGTGCTGGCCGACGAGGAGACCGCGACTGATGCCGACTTCGCCAATATCGAGGCGATCATCGCGCATGAGTATTTCCACAATTGGACCGGCAACAGAATCACTTGCCGCGACTGGTTCCAGCTTTGCCTGAAGGAAGGGCTGACGGTTTACCGCGACCACGAATTCTCGGCCGACCAGCGCTCGCGGGCGGTGAAGCGCATCGCCGAAGTGCGCACGCTGCGCGCGCACCAGTTCCCGGAAGACCAGGGGCCGCTCGCGCATCCGGTCAGGCCGCGCCGCTACCGCGAGATCAACAACTTCTACACGGCGACCGTCTACGAGAAAGGCTCGGAAGTGGTGCGCATGATCCGCACCATCCTCGGCGCGGAGACCTTCCGTGCCGGCATGGACCTCTATTTCGAGCGGCATGACGGCGAGGCGGCGACCATCGAGGATTTCCTCAAAGTGTTCGAGGACGTCTCCGGCAGAGACCTCGCGCAATTCGCGCTCTGGTATCACCAGGCCGGCACCCCGAACCTGACGGTGAGTTCCACGCACAATGCGGCGGCAAAGGAGTTCACCCTGGAGATCGAGCAGTCGGTGCCGCCGACGCCGTCGGAAAGCCGCAAGCGGCTGATGCATATCCCTTTAGCCTTCGGCCTGGTCGGCGCCAACGGCAAGCCCGTCACCTGGACGGCCGTCGAGGGCGCAACGGTGGACGACGGTGTCATCCATATCCGCAAGCGCCGGCACACGGTGCGCTTCTCGGGTATTTCGCAACGACCTTCAGTGTCGCTCAACCGCGGCTTCTCGGCGCCGATCACGCTTTCCGTGCAGCAGAAGGCCGACGACCAGTTCTTCCTTGCGGCGCATGACAGCGATGCCTTCGCGCGCTGGCAGGCGTTCAACACGCTGCTGACCGACGCGCTGATCGTCGCCTTCCGCCAGATCCTCGGCGGCAAGGAGCCGGCCTTCGCGGCACGGCTCGCCGAGCTTGCCGGCAGGATCGCCGGCGACGAGGCGCTGGAGCCGGCCTACCGGGCACTGGCGCTGTCGCTGCCCGGCGAAGCCGACATCGCCCGCGACATCGGCAAGGGCATCGATCCAGACGCTATCTTTGCCGCGCGCGAGGCGCTGGCGCGGGCGATCGCCGAGGCAAACGGCGAGGCCTTCGCGGCGCTCCATGACCGGCTTGCCGACAACGGGCCGTTCAGTCCGGACGCGGCGAGCGCCGGACGCCGGGCCCTGCGCAACACCCTGCTCGATTATCTTTCGCTGCTGCCGGGCGGCGCGGGCCTCGCCGCGCGGCACTTCACCGCCGCCACCAATATGACCGACCGCGCCGCGGCGCTCGCCGTGCTGGCGCATCGCCATTCAGGGACGGCCGAGGCCGAAGAAGCGCTAGCCGCCTTCGAGGCCCGCTATCGCGGCGACGCGCTGGTGCTCGACAAATGGTTCCAGATCCAGGCCGGCGTGCCTGGCGCAAGGACCGTCGAGAAAGTGCGCGAGCTCATGCAGCATCCGGCTTTCTCGATCGCCAACCCCAACCGGGTGCGTTCTCTGATCGGCACCTTCTCCAGCGCCAACCAGACCGGCTTCCACCGCCCCGACGGCGAAGGCTACCGTTTCTTCGCCGAGACGGTGCTGGAAGTGGAAAAGCGCAACCCGCAAGTGGCGGCGCGGCTGGCCACGGCGCTACGCTCCTGGCGCTCGCTGGAGCCTGGACGTCAAGCCAAGGCCAGGCAGGCGCTGCTCGACATGGCGAAGGTCGAGAACCTGTCGGCGGATCTGCGCGATATCGTCGAGCGGACGCTGGCGTAGCGCCTTTTGCCTTCTCCTCTTGTGGGAGAGGTGTCGCCGAAGGCGGACAAGGGGTGCTCCAGGGAAAACCAGCGTCTCACTCCGCTGGAACACCCCTCATCCGTCTCGGCGCATCGCGCCGATCCACCTTCTCCCACAAGGGGAGAAGGGAAAAAGACGAATTTCAATCAACTTTTAATCTTTTTCGCCCGCGCCTCTGGACAAGGCGAATCGGCTTTGATTCTTTAATGGCGATTCGGGGCGTGCGGCGTAGCCGGATCATCCAAGTATGCGGCAAATCGGGGAGTGCCATTTATGGCCAAGGCGGACGCGTGGGGCGCGCCCGGAGGGAAGGCTTTTGCGCGTCGCAAGGCAAGGAGCGACGGACTTGCCGGCAATGCGCGCCTGATCGCCGAACCCACTTATCAGCGGCTCTTGGCCGCCGAGCCGCTGCTGCGCCGGTCGATCCCGGCGCTGATCGTCGTTTTCCTCATCGTCATCGCGGCATTGCGCTTCCTGTCGCTGATGAACGAGCATGACGAGATCGAGCGCGACGCCAAGGCGGTGCTGGCGCTGGCCGCCGGCCAGATGGCGCAGGCGATCACCGCGGACTCCAGCGTGGCCGGCGTCAATGCCACAAGTCTCCTGGAGAACATCAGCCGCCAGGGCGCCATGAGCCGCGCCCATGTGCTTGCCATCACCGACGCCGACTTCAAGGTCATCGCCGTCTCGCCGCTGTCCACGGGCTGGCAGGGCCGCACACTCGACAGTTTGGTCCTTGGCGGCCAGCCGCTGTTCATGTTCGGCGACCGTGCCGGCGTGATGGATGTCAGCATCTCAGGACAGGACTGGTTTGCCGCCGTCAGCCTCGGCGGCGACCGCAAACACGCGGCCGCCGTGCTGGTGCCGCAGGAAGCGGTGTTCGACAGCTGGCGCAAGTCGATGTCGCTCAACGTCACGCTGTTCGTGCTGACGGCGGGCGTGCTGATCGTCATCCTCTACGCCTATTTCGGCCAGGCGGCGCGCGCCCAGGCGGCGGACCGCATCTATCTCGAAGCGCATCAGCGCATCGACATGGCGCTGGTGCGCGGCCGCTGCGGGTTGTGGGACTGGGACATGGTGCGCGGCAAGATGTACTGGTCGCGCTCGATGTACGACATGCTGGGCTATGAGCCCTGCGATACGATGCTCTCCTTCGGCGAGGTCGACGAGATCATCCACCCGGAAGACGGCGACCTGTTCGAGCTCGCCAACCGCATCATCGAACGCGAGATCGACCATATCGACCAGGTCTTCCGCATGCGCCACGCCGACGGACAATGGGTGTGGATGCGAGCCCGCGCCCAGGTGATCGACCCGGAGGCGCCGGAGATCCAGCTGATCGGCATCGCCGTCGATGTCACCGAGCAGCGTCACCTGGCGCTGCGTTCGGAAGCGGCCGACATGCGGCTCAGGACAGCGATCGAGAACATCAACGAATCCTTCGTGCTGTGGGATGCCGCCGAACGGCTGATCATGTGCAATTCGAAGTTCCAGAAGGACAACGGGCTGTCTGACCGCGATGTGGTACCGGGCGCGACCCGCGATATGCTGGAGCAGCGCATGCTGGCCTTCGCCTCGGAGCGCAGGTTGGCCAATGCCAACGGGCCGCATGGCGGTATCACGCTCGAGCGCCAGCTTGCCGACGGCCGTTGGCTGCAGGTCAACGAACTCAGGACCCGGGACGGCGGCGTCGTTTCGGTCGGCTCCGACATCACCCAGATCAAGCTGCATCAGGAAAAGCTGGTCGACAGCGAGCGCCGGCTGATGGCGACGATCCACGATCTCAGCCTCGCGCGGCGCGCCGAGGAGGAACGCGCCAGCGAACTGGTCGAGCTCAACCGCAAATACATGAAGGAAACCGAGCGCGCCGAGGCGGCCAATCGCGCCAAGTCGGAATTCCTCGCCAACATGTCGCATGAATTGCGCACGCCGCTCAACGCCATCATCGGCTTCTCCGAGCTGATGCAGCAGGGCCTGTTCGGACCGCTCGGCTCGGAGCGCTATGAGGAATACGCGACCGACATCAACGGCAGCGGCAAATACCTGCTCGGCGTCATCAACGACATCCTCGATATGTCGAAGATCGAAGCGGGCCAGTTCTCGCTCGACCACGAGGAGATCGACCTTTGCCCGCTGATCAAGGAAACGGTGCGGGTGATCTCGCTGCAGGCAGCGGAGAAGTCGATCAATGTCGAGACGCGCATCGCCGATACGATGCGGCTCTATGCCGACCGCCGCGCGATCAAGCAGATCGCCATCAACCTGCTCTCCAACGCGGTGAAGTTCACCGGACAGGGCGGCAAGATCACGGTCCGGGCGCGCAACACGTCGGGCGCGCTGCTGCTCACCATCGAGGACAATGGCTGCGGCATCCCCAAGCAAGCGCTGAGCAAGCTCGGCCGGCCGTTCGAGCAGGTGCAGAACCAGTTCTCCAAGAACCACACAGGCTCGGGCCTCGGGCTCGCCATCTCGCGCTCGCTGGCCGAATTGCAGGGCGGCGCGCTAAAGATCCGCTCGACCGAAGGCGTCGGCACCATCGTGTCGGTGCGCATTCCCCTGAAGAAGGCGCCGGCGGCGGTGAGGGTTGCGGCCTGATCAGAAACGACCGGCAGTGGCTGAAGCAAACTTGAAAAAGTTATCCATTTTATCTATTTTGGATAAGAGGTGATTTTTCAATGCGCGTGACATCGACTGAGTTCCAGCAGAATGTGGGCCGCTTCCAGGATGCCGCTCAGCGGGCGCCGGTCGCGATAACGAAAAACGGCCGGACTCACACAGTGCTTCTTTCGGCGGCGATGTTCGAAGTGCTGGTCAAGGGGCGGGTCGCCCGCCCCGTCGAAGAACTTGACGACGAGACGCTGAAAGCCATCGCCGAAAGCGCGGTCCCGCCCCTGCATGACGAACTGAACCAGATGCTCAAAGACTGGGTGCCGTGAGCCTGCCCAAGCCTGTTCCAGGCCTGGTGATCTGCTATTCCTACCTATGGTTGGACGAGCACAGGCAAGGCGTCGAAGAGGGCCGGAAGAACCGCCCGTGTGCGATTGTCGCCGCACGCCGGATTGTGGAAGGGCGCGAAGTCGTGACTGTGGTTCCGATCACGCATTCCCTTCCGGCCGATCCTGCCGATGCCGTCGAAATGCCTGCGCCTCTCAAGGCTTACCTTGGGCTCGACGATAGGGTTGTGGTGAGTGAAACCAACGATTTCCTTGGCCAGGCCCGATCTCAGACCAATTCCCGGAAGCAGTCCCACCCGCTTCCGCTACGGCATGCTGCCGCCACGCTTCTACGCTCATGTGCGCGATAGGCTTCTGCAGGCACATGCGCGCCGCAAACTCCGCAGCGTGCAACGCACCGATTAGCCCCGCGACCTCAGGACCCTCCTGTACCCCGCAGAAGATGGTCGAAATCTCTCCTGACTTTCTGCGACATGTCCTTGAGATGTGCTTCCAGCACAGCGAAATCCGGCAGGTCGGTGACCGCGAGCAGCAGATCCGAGAGTCCCGGCGGGACATCGTCGCGCTGGAACTCGCCGGTGAGGCAAAGCCTGATCATCTGGGTCAGCGCCAGATAGAGCCGATAGGCCTCGCCAAGCTCTTCACGCATATCGGCTGAGGCGAAATCCGGAGAAAGCCGGGCCAGAATGTCGGCGGTCGCCGTGACCCGGCGGCCAGGTTCGACTTTGCCGATGATGACCGCGACCTGCGCGATGAATTCCAGGTCGATGAGCCCGCCCGGGATCAGCTTGATGTCCCAGAGATCGCGCGGCGCCTTCTCCCTCTCGATCAGCGCACGCATGTCCGAGGCCTCGGCTTTGACCTTGGCCGCATCGCGCGGCTGCGCCAGCACCACCGCCACTTCCGTATCGAGCTCGGCGCAGAGCTCGGCATCGCCGCCGACGGCGCGGGCCCGTGCCAGCGCCATGTGCTCCCAGGTCCAGGCGTCCTGGCGCTGATATTTCTTGAACGCGTCGATATGGGTGGCGACCGGCCCCTTGTTGCCTGATGGACGCAGGCGCAGGTCCAGCTCGTAGAGCACGCCTTCAGCCGTCGGCGCCGAGACGGCCGCGATCAGGCGCTGCGTCATGCGGGTGTAGTAATGCGAAGGCGCCAGCGGCTTCTCGCCGTCGGAGTCCTCGGCGTCGGTGTCGTGGTCATAGAGCAGGATGAGATCGACATCCGAACCCGCCGTGAGCTCGCGGCTGCCGAGCTTGCCCATGCCGAGCAGCGCCACCCTGCCGCCCGCGATGCTGCCGTGGCGCAGCGCGAATTCGGCGATCACGGCGTGGAGCGCCGCTTCGATGGTGAGATCGGCGAGATCCGAGAAGGCGCGCCCTGCCCGCGCCGGATCGATAGAGCCGGCAAGCAGGCGAACGCCGATCAGGAATTTCTGCTCAGAAGCGAAGATGCGCAGCCGGTCGAGCACATCCTCATAGGCGCGGTCGCCTTCGATAAAGGCGGCAAGCCGGGCCGAGAGATAGGCGCGATCCGGCAGTTCGGTGAGCAATGCCGGATCGAGCAGGCCGTCGAAGACATGCGGACGACGCGTGATGATCGCCGCCAGCCGAGGCGCGGCCCCCATGATGGTCGCCATCAGCTTGAGCAGCGCCGGGTTCGACTGCAGCAGCGAGAAAAGCTGGATACCGGCCGGCAGGCCGGCGAGGAACTCGTCGAAGCGCATCAGCGCCTCGTCGGCGCGCCGGGTCTGGCCGAAGGCCTTCAGCAGCGCCGGCGTCAGTTCGGTCAGCCTCTCGCGCGCCTCCGCCGACTGGGTGAGGCGGTAGCGGCCGAAATGCCAGCCGCGGATGACACGGCAGATGTCACTCGGCCGCTGGAAGCCCAGGCGATCGAGCGTCTGCAGCGTGTCGGGATCGTCGACATCGCCGGTGAAGACCAGATTGCCGACGCCGGCCGAAAGCTCGGGAGCAGTCTCGAACAGCGCCGCATAATGACGCTCGACCTGCTGTAGCGAGGCGCGGAAGGCCTGCGTGAATTCCGCCTCGCCGGCAAAGCCCAGCATCAGCGCGATGCGTTTCAGCTCCTCGTCTTCCTCAGGCAGGATATGCGTCTGCTCGTCCGCCACCATCTGGATGGCGTGCTCGACTCTGCGCAGGAACCAGTATTGCCGGGTGAGCGCGTCGCGCGCGTCGGCGGTGATCCAGCCGCGCGCAGCGAGCGCTGCGAGCATCGGCACGGTCTCGCGGCCGCGTAGCTCCGGGAAGCGGCCGCCGGCGATGAGCTGCTGGGTCTGGACAAAGAACTCGATCTCGCGGATACCGCCGCGGCCGAGCTTGACGTTGTGGCCTTTCACCGCGATCTCGCCATGGCCCTTGTGGGCATGGATCTGGCGCTTGATCGAATGGACGTCGGCGATCGCCGCATAATCCATGTATTTGCGCCAGACATAGGGCTGCAATTCCTTGAGGAAGGCCGCGCCCGCGGCAAGGTCGCCGGCAACCGGCCGCGCCTTGATCATGGCCGCCCGCTCCCAGTTCTGGCCGCGCGCCTCGTAATAGCGAAGTGCGGCCTCGACGGGGATCGCCAGCGGCGTCGAGCCGGGATCGGGGCGGAGCCTCAGATCGGTGCGAAACACATAGCCATGTTCGGTGCGGTCCTGCAGGATGCGCACGAGCCGGCGGGTGAGGCGCGAGAACAGCTCGGTCGCGTCGAGCGGATCGATGACGGCCGGCGCCTCCGGATCGAAGAAGACCACAAGATCGATATCGGACGAAAAATTCAGCTCATGCGCGCCGAGCTTGCCCATGCCGAGCAGGATCCAGCCCGAATCCTTCGCCGATTGCGCCGGATCCGGCAGCTTGAGCTTGCCTTGCCGGCTCGCATCGAGCAGCAGGAAATCGACGGCGACGCATGTGCAGGCATCCGCGAGATCGCTGAGACGGCGCACCGTCACCGCGGTCTCCGCTTCGCCTGAAAGATCGGCCAGCGCGATCAGGAAATGCGCTTCGGTCTTCCATTGCCGCAGCGCCATCATCAGGCTCGATTCGGAGGCGTCATCCGCCCTGGCCGCACCGCCGATCGCTTCGCCGATGGCGCCGAGTCGCGCTTCGATTTTCCGGTCGAATAGCGCGTCGAGAATGGCCGGCCGCCGGCGCGCCACATCGCGCAGGAAGGGCGAGAGGTCGAAGACGGCCGCCAGCAGGTCCTGCAGTGGCCCCTCGCCCGCCAGGAACGCAGCGAGGCGCGAAAGCCCCTCTTCCTCGGCGGCATCGGCGATTTCCGACAGTTCACGCCGGGCATGCTCCGCATCGAGGGGGCGGAGCGCCACTGTCGGGCTAAGCCGGAACTCGGATTCGATTTTCTTCTTCGCCATTTGTCCGCGCTGTCAATGCGTCTCCCGCAACGGAAAACTCATGACCACGGACAATCCGGGATTGGCGGGTAAAAGATCAAGCCTGCCGTTGTGGAAAGTCATGATCGCCTTGGCCAGGCTGAGGCCGAGGCCCGAGCCCGGTTGCGAGCGGCTCTTTTCCAGGCGCACGAAGCGCTCGGTGGCCCGGGCGCGATCGGCGTCGTCCGGAATGCCGTGGCCATTGTCGGTGACGGCAAGCTTGATCTCGTTGCCGGCGCGCTCCAGCACCACCCGTACTTTCGGCGCCTCGGCAGCATCGGTCGAATATTTGATGGCGTTGTCGACGACGTTGGACAGCGCCTGGCCGATCAGCTCGCGATTGCCGTTGATCGTGAAGGCCTCGGACACGGTCGTTTCCAGCGCAACCCCCGCCTCCTCCGCCACCGGCTCGTAGAGCTCGACGACATCGCTCACCGTCTCGGCGAGATCGACGGGACCGGTCTGTTCCGAGGAATAGCCGGCCTCCAGGCGCGAGATCATCAGGATGGCGTTGAACGTCTTGATGAGCTGGTCGGACTCCGCGATCGTGCCCTCGAGCGCCTCGCGGTACTCCTCCGTCTTGTGCCTGCCGGCGAGCGTCGCCTCGGCGCGGTTGCGCAGCCTGGTCAGCGGCGTCTTCAGATCATGGGCGATGTTGTCGGAGACCTGCTTCAGCCCCTCGTTCAACATGGCGATCCTGGCCAGCATCGAATTGAGGTTTTCCGAAAGGCGGTCGAATTCGTCGCCGGCGCCGGTGACCGGCAGCCGTCCGCTGAGATCGCCGCCCATGATGCGGCGGCTGGCGTCCGAGACGCTGTCGATGCGCTTCAGCGCGGCGCGCCCGACAAAGAACCAGATCAGGATGCCGCCCAAACCCATCATGCCAAGCGCCAGGGTCAACGCGCGGCTGATGACGGCGCGGAAGCGCTCGGGCTCGCCGAGGTCGCGGCCGACCAGCATGATCATCTGGTTGGGCAGCCTCAGCACCAGCGCGATGGCGTTGTGGCCCTTTTCCCCTGTCGACTGAGGAATGTTGGCGCTGTCGCCGGCTTGGGGCGCGGACTGGTCCGAACCGCCGCTGCGCAGCCGATCGAGCTCGCCCTCGCCAAAGCGCTGGTAGGAAAACGGGTCCGTCGTCCAGCCCTCGGTCTCGATGACCCCGGGCTCCAGGCTCTGCACATTGCCGGTCAGGATCTGGCCGTTGGCGTCGGCGATCAGATAGAGATTGGCGCCGGGCTGGCGCGAGCGGGCTTCGACGACGCGCACCAGCACCGGCAGGCCGCCGCGCTGATAGGCGCGGGCCAGGCCCAGCACCTCGTCGTTTATGGTCTCCTGCGTCTGCGCGGTCAGCATGCGCGCCGAGAGCGACGTCATGTAAAGGACGAGCAGCACCGCGCAGAGCGCGAAAAGCAGAAGATAAAGCGCCGAAAGCCGGGCCGCCGTCGTCTTCATGATGGCCGGCAGGGATAACGCCATAACGGGTTCTAGCCGCCCTTCAGCATGTAGCCGGCGCCGCGGATCGTGTGCAGGATCGGCTTGTCGAAGCCCTTTTCGATCTTGCCGCGCAGTCGCGAGACGTGGACGTCGATGACGTTGGTCTGCGGATCGAAATGATAGTCCCAGACATTTTCCAGAAGCATGGTGCGCGTCACCACCTGGCCGGCATGGCGCATCAGATATTCGAGCAGGCGGAACTCGCGCGGCTGCAGCGTGATCTCGCGGCCGGCGCGCTTGACCGAATGCGACAGCCGGTCGAGCTCGAGATCGCCGACGCGGTAGACCGTCTCGGACTCGCGCGCGCTGGCGCGGCGGTTCAGCACCTCGACGCGGGCGAGCAATTCGGAAAAGGCGTAGGGTTTGGTGAGGTAATCGTCGCCGCCGGCGCGTAAGCCCGTGACCCGGTCGTCGACCTCGCCCAGCGCCGAAAGGATCAGCACCGGCGTGGTGTTGCCGCGCGAGCGAAGCGCGGCGATCACCGACAGGCCGTCGCGGCGCGGCATCAGCCGGTCGACCACCATCACGTCATAGTCGCCGGCATCGGCGAGCGCGAAGCCGGTCTCGCCGTCGCCAGCGACATGGGCGGTGTGGCCCGCCTCGGCGAAGGCTTTCTGCAAGTAGTCCGCCGCCTCGCGATCGTCTTCCATGACGAGAATCTTCATGGGACCGTTATACGCGATTTCACTGGAAGGTTGAGGGGCAGCCATATCGTGTTGCCTTCAAGTTAAAGCGGCAGCGGGTGATGGGAAACCCGCTGCCGCCAGGAGCGAAACACGGTGACTGACTTACGTGCTCGGCCCCATGTTTTCCCGGCGGCGGCTCGGGGGTGTTGATACCGCCGCAGGGAATCTGAACGCTGATGCCTCAGCCCTTGCCGACCGGCAGCGCCACGAAGCGGTTCGAGTCATCGCGGGTGATCTGCATCAGCACGGCCTTGCGGCCGGCCTTGGCGGCATCCGTCATCGCCTTGGACACGTCGTCGGTGGTGTTCACGTCGTTCGAATTGATCGAGGTGATGACGTCGCCGGGCTGGATGCCGCGGTCGGCCGCGTCGCTGTCGGGATCGACGTCGGTGACCACGAGGCCCTTGCCTTTCTCCGCCTTGGTGACGGTCAGGCCGAGATCGGCAAGCGTGTCGGCCTTGGCCGCCGGCGCCGACTGCTTGTTGCTGTCGTCGTTCGAGGCCTGCTTGTCGCTTGCCGGCAGCGTGCCGAGATCGACCTTGACCGTCTCGTCCTTGCCATTGCGCCAGACGGTGACGTCGACCGATTTGCCCGGCGCGAATGCACCGATCATGCGGGCAAGTTCCTTGGGCGAGGCGACATCCTTGCCGTCGATCTGGGTGATGACGTCACCAGCGACGATACCCGCCTTCTTGCCCGGCCCGCCATCCTGGGCGCTTGAGACCAGCGCGCCCTTGTCCGACTTCAGGCCGAGCGACTCGGCGATATCGGAGGTGACCGGCTGGATCTCGACGCCGAGCCAGCCGCGCTGGACCGAGCCGCTCTTCATCAGGTCCTGGACCACCTGCTTGGCGGTCGAGGCCGGGATGTCGAAGGCAATGCCGACGCTGCCGCCCGACGGCGAGAAGATGGCGGTGTTGATGCCGATCACCTGGCCGTTGAGGTTGAAGGTCGGGCCGCCCGAATTGCCGCGGTTGACCGAAGCGTCGATTTGGATGAAGTCGTCATAGGGGCCGGCGCCGATGTCGCGGCCGCGGGCCGAGACGATGCCGGCGGTCACCGTGCCGCCAAGGCCGAAGGGATTGCCGACGGCAACCACCCAGTCGCCGATGCGGATCTTGGAATCGTCGGCGAAGTCGACATAGGTGAATTTGTTGCCGCCGCCATCGACCTTGAGCACCGCGAGATCGGTGCGCGGATCGGTGCCGATCAGCTTGGCGTCGAGCTCCTTGCCGTCATTGGTGACGACGCTGAAATCCGAGCCTTCCGAGACGACGTGGTTGTTGGTGACGAGATAGCCGTCTTCCGAGATGAAGAAGCCCGAGCCCTGAGCGATCGGACGCGGCTGGCCATTGCCATGGTCGCGGTGGTCGAAGCGGCGCATGCCGAACTGGCCACCCTGGTCACCGAAGCCACGGAATTCCTTGAAGAAGCGGCGCAGCTGCGGATTGTCTGGCAGGTTGTCGAAACCGTCCTGATCGTCGGAACCATCGTCGGCCGTCGGCTGGATCTTGGCCTTGACCTTGACGCTGACCACCGCCGGCGAGACATGCTCGACGACATCGGCGAAGCTCGGCACCTGCGGGGCTTCGACGCGCACGGCATCGGCCAGCACGGGGGCGGTGCCGGTGGCAAGCGCGCCCGCGCCGACCGCGCCGATAACGGCCAGGGACGCTGCAGCCGCCATCAGGCGCTTTCGGGTGGAGGCAAATGAATTGGGGGCATTATTCATGGGGTTTCCTATCCTCTATCGACGTGGATGCGCTCAGGCGAAGCATCCTCGGCCAAGAGGATTAGAGAGCCGCACATTACGGCGCCATTTCCGGTACATGAAAGTTTTGTAATGTTGCGGATTGGCGACGATGCGCGAGATCACGAGGTTCAAAATGACCAAAGGCCATAGCAACCGAACTCGAGTCTCAGTCGATTGGAAGACCAAGGTGATCGAAGGCATCAAGCGCGGGATAGCCGACGCAAAGGCAGGCCGTGTGGTGTCTCACGAGGTTGCGATGGCGGAAATCGACGCGGTGATCGTGGCCGTGGACGCTGAGCGCACAGGCAAGGTGTGAGGTATGCCACGCGTTCGGAGGCTTGGCGTCAGCACCCGCGACTTCGTCATTCCAGGGCGAAGCAGGAGCGAAGCTCCGTCGCGGAGACCCTGGGATC
>NZ_VFWS01000013.1:0-86001 GCF_006443065.1 Mesorhizobium sp. B1-1-5
GCACCATCGAGGAGGGGATGCTGTCGGTGCTGGCGTTCAAGCGCTCGCTATCGGCTGGAATTCTCGACGGTGGCAGCGGCGACGAAATTGATGACCCGCACGGGCCGTGTCTGACCCATGCGATGGATGCGTGCGATGCGCTGCTCGAGCACGGCCGGGTTCCACGGCAGGTCCATGTTCACGAGAGTCGAGGCATGCTGCAGATTGAGGCCCGTGCTGCCGGCATCGGTGGACAGGAACACGCGACAGGCGGGGTCGTGACGAAAGCGCTCGACCAGCGCTGGCCGCTTGTCCGACGGCACGCCGCCGTGGAAGCTGACATAGCCCAAGCCGCGCGCTTCGAGACGCCGGATGACGATGTCGTGGGTTCGTGTCCATTGCGAGAACACCACCGCCTTGGCTTTCGGCTCGGCGAACAGATCGTCGAACAGGGCCGCCAGCTCATCGGCCTTGACGCCATGGTCTGTCTCCTGGTCCAGGAGATAGGTGCTGTTGCACGACATGCGCATATTCTGCAGCGCGCAGGTCAGCCGCCGCTGATCCTTGTCCGACAAGAATCGCGTCCTCCGCCAGCGCTGCACGATTTTCGCCACCACGTCGGCGTTTTCCTGGTGATGGAGCATCTGCATCTCCGTCATCGGCACCAGAAGGTTCTGGTCGAGACGATGCGGCAACTGCTTCAGCACCTCGGATTTACGGCGGCGGATCATGATCGGCGCCAGTGTCTGGCCAATCTTCTCGAGCCCGGTGTAGCCGGTCACGCGACCGCCTTCGTCCTTGACCTGATGCTCGTGCAGCAGCTTCCACGTCGGCCCCAACCGATGCTGGTCGACGAACTGAACGATCGAGATCAGCTCCTCGAGCTTGTTCTCCAAGGGCGTCCCGCTCAGCACGATCGCATAGGGACTGTCGATGCGCTTCAAGGCCCGTGCAGCAATGGTGTTCCAGTTCTTCACCCGTTGCGCCTCGTCGACGATCACGAGATCGGGCGCCCAATCGGCGATCAGATCAAGGTCGGGCTTGAGCTTCTCGTAATTCGTGATCTTGCAGAAATCGTCCAAACGATAGTCGTTCTGGCGCTGCGCCCGCCCGCCATTGATGACCCGCGCCGCGTTCTCGCCTTTCCTGCCGGAGAAACGCAGAATCTCGCTCTGCCACTGGTATTTGAGCGAGGTCGGACAGATCACGAGTACTTTTGTGACGCCGAAATGCCGGGCCAATATTTCCGCCGCTGCAATCGCCTGGATGGTCTTGCCCAGTCCCATGTCGTCGCCGATCAGCGACCGGCCCGCCCGCACGGCGAACAGGGCGCCTTCGGCCTGGTAGGGATAGAGCGGCACCGTCAGATGCTTTCCGACCTCGGGGTCGGCGGCCCCAAGCGGAAACAGTTCGTTGAGCCTAGCGGCGCGGCGCTCCGCATCGCGCCTTCCCGCGATGAAATCGAGCGCATCGTCATAGGCGCGGAACTCGTGGCCCGACTTGGATGCCATGGCCATGAAAGATTCGAGCTTGCCCAGGCGGTCGTCCGGCAGCATCCCGTCGTGATCGGCGTCGAACAATGCCGCGGCCGCCTCGCGCAACGCTGCTGGGCTGTCTGTTCCGGCGCGGAAATGGAGACGGCGCCTGCCGTCGTTGCGAAGATACAGCTCGGAAAACGCCGGCTGGTAGCCGCGAGCAAACGCGGCCTTGGCGCCGCGCTTCTTCTCCAGCTTGGCGAGGGTAAATTCGATGTGCTTGCAGGTGCCGAGCTCGCTCGTCGCATAGTCGGGGCATGAGCAGAAATTGCCGCCAGGTCCCATGCCCCGGATCGCCACGCGGTAGCTCGATTTCGAGGCGGGATTGCTGACCCGAAACTCAGAGAAAAACGGTTCGCTGGTCAGATTCTCGAGCCCGAAGGCTTGCTCGCGGCCGAACTGGCGGCGCAAGCCGCGCTGCCAGTCCACAGGCGACAGATCGGCGGGCGCATGGCTGCGCGAGAGCTTGGGTTCCCTGTTCGGCTTGATCGCCGACTTCGTGTTTCCGCGCTTGGATCTCATCATTTTGCATCCCATTCGACAAGTTGCGGTTGGGTCACCGACAGCTCCGGTTTCGTGCGTGGCGCCAGCGAGGCCGTTGCCTGATACGGTAGCGCGTTGATCTCACCGTGCAAATTTTTCCGCGCCCGAAGGAACCGGCGCGCCGATCCGTCAGAAAATTACGCTCTTGATTTCAAACACGAATTTGGACGATCTGCGGTTTGCTCGGTTTGAGCAACTATCGATACGATCAGTCGATTTTCCCCGCCCACAGGTCCCGAATCACCACACGCTCCGCTTCGAACGACCGTCACGTCCGTACATCCGGTCAACTTTTGCCGGCCGGAGAGCGCCTGGATCAGGGCCTGACCTATGGCGACCGCGAAGCTGGTTCGGGATGGCTTGAATCCAGTTTCCATTCAAGGCATTAATTGATCAGTTGATCCTGTGAGCCGATCGATGATTGAGGCCAGGTGCGGCGCGCCTGCGCAGCCTTGCCACTCACGCCGTGTTTGGCATCGGACTCTATGGCTCCGCTTGGGCCCTGGCCCGAATGTTCCCGTCCTAAGCCGACCCTTAACCAGAACGGTCGAGATGCGACGCGAACACGGAGACGAGACGGACGTCCTACAGGCGCGTCAGCAGCAGGCTCCCTCGGTCGCCAACCACCTCGATGATCGGACAGCCCGATTTAAAATCCTCCCATTCGCATCGCTTCCATTTCAAGAGCAGTTGCATTTTGCTATCGGACCTGTTACTCCTCAACCGATTGCGAAATGCAATCAGCGCGCCTATGGAGGACGAGATGGAGCCGTTCGCCAAGCCTCAACAGCACCTCCAATCACGCGCCATGTCCAGGCGCTTCTTCATGGCAGCCATGGCGACGGCGGCAGCGGCCAACCCCTTGCGGGCTCTAGCGGAGCCGCCGGTCCTTGAGCCCTTCCGCTTCCGCGCGCCGCAGGCGGCACTTGATGATCTTCGAAGCCGGCTCGCAGCAGCGCGCTGGCCGGATCAGGAGACAGTCTCAGGCTGGACGCAGGGTGTGCCCGAAGCGCGGCTGCGATCCTGGATCGATTACTGGCACAGCGGCTATGACTGGCGGCGTTGCGAAGCACGGCTCGACCGCTTCGATCAATACCGCGTGGAGATAGACGGCCTGGCCATCCATTTCCTGCATGTTCGATCGCCGCATCCGGGCGCGCTGCCGCTGATCATCACGCACGGCTGGCCAAGCTCGGTGCTGGATTTCCTGAAAGTGATCGGACCGCTGACCGACCCCGTCGTCAACGGCGGCGAGGCCGGCGACGCGTTCGATCTCGTCATCCCGTCGCTTCCTGGATTCGCCTTCTCGGACAAGCCGGCCACGCCCGGCTGGAACGCCCAGCGCATCGCACGCAGCTGGGCAACGCTCATGTCGAGGCTGGGCTACCGCCGATACGTCGCTCAGGGCGGCGACTGGGGCGCGTTCGTCACGACGGCCATGGCCCAGCAGCGCGCACCGGGCCTCGTCGGCATCCATCTCAATTTTCCGCAAGTAATCCCCGACCAGATCCCAGCCGTGCTCTCCGCGGAGGAGCGCCGCGCCATCGACGCCATGTCGCGCTTTCAAAGCGAGGGCTTCGGCTACTTCGCGATGCAATCGACGCGACCTCAGACCATCGGCTATGCGCTCGCGGACTCGCCGGTCGGATGGGCGGCCTGGCTCTTCGACATCTTCCGTGCCGTCACCGACAACAAGGGTGACCCGGAAGAAGCGTTGACGCGCGATGAGATGCTGGACCAGATCAGCCTCTACTGGCTGACCAACACCGCGGCATCATCGGCCCGGCTGTATTTTGAGCAGCGCGCACTGGCACCGAGAAACAACGCCGGTCCGGTCGATCTGCCGGTCGGATGCAGCATCTTCCCCCATGAAGTCTATCGCGCACCGCGCAGCTGGGCTGAGCGCATGTACCCCAATCTCTTCTACTGGAACGAGGTCGCGCGCGGCGGCCACTTCGCCGCGCTCGAACAACCGGCGCTATTCGTCGAGGAAATGCGGAGCTGCTTCCGCACGCTACGCCGGGCGTGACCCCATGGATCAAGATCTCGCAAGAGGAGATGTTCAATGACCCAACCGTCGAGTCTAGCAGAGGCCGTCCGCCGCTATTACCGCGCCTACGAGACCAAGGACCGCGAGGAAATCGAGGCGCTTCTTACCCCGGACTTCCGGTTCTCGAGCCCGCTCGATGATCGCATCGACCGGGCGACCTATCTCGCGAAGTGCTGGCCGAACAGCGAGCGCACCCGCTCGTTCGACATCAAGCGCCTGTGGGAACGGGATGGCGAGGTGTTCGTCCACTACGAGCTGACACCGATCAGCGGCGACAGCTTCCAGAACGCGGAGCTCCTCATCGGCGACAGCAACCGCATCCGCGAGGTGTTCGTGTTCTTCGGGCGCGGACGCGGCACGGTGGGCGACAACGCCACAACCGGGGGCCCTGCGGCTGCGATCGCCTAGGCTCGCACAAAGCGCTTGTCGATGGCGACCGCGACGCGATCGAACGGCCGATCGCTCCTGATTTCCATTTCACGAGCTCGCCCGACAACCGCATCGATCGGAAGATCTTCTTCGAGCATTGCCGGCCCAACCACAACGTCATTACAGGATACGAGCACAGCCGATCCGCGCGAACCTGTTCCAATCAACCGACGACAAATCCGCCTGCACACTGAACTGGAACCGCCCGCCCAAGCGCGGCGAGCGGGACTGAAGCATGCTCATCCTGCGCCACCTGCTGCGGTCGGGCAGCCAAACACCGGCCGAGAGAGGTTGGCGCGCGCTGTCCTTGCGGTGTGTCCTGTCGGGCAGATTCGACTGCCGCGCGCTATTGCGTCAGCCGCCGGGCGATCAGCTCGTACAGCGCCGCGAACTCCCGCCCCAGCTCCGCCAGTCCGTCGTTTCTGTATTTCTCGAACAGCACGTCCGGCCTGAACCAACGCACCGTCACGTCCGGCCCCTCCTCGACGACCACCGCCTTCAGCGGCGCCTCGGGCAGCGCCAACGGGTCGGCGCCGAGGAGGCGCACCATGTAGCGGGGATGGAAGAACAGTATCTGCCGCGTGCGCCCGATCGCATAGCCGCCGCGCTTCAGGAGCATCTGCGGATCGATCTCGTGGATGATCCACAGGTCGTTGCCGAGAAGCTCGCCACGCACCGCTTCGATGGTTTGCTCGAACGACAGGCGGGATCGCACGACGTGCTGAAACGGGTGCTCGGCGCCCGGACGCCCATACGTAACGGCGAGAAGCTGCTGGTCGCTCATCGTCAGGCCACCGCGGTATTGCTGGACTGCCTGGCTGCGAAGGCGTCGAGCGCCCGCGCCGAATAGACCAGCGCGGCTCCGGCGTTGAGCGCGACGGCGACGCCGAGCGCTTCCGAGATTTCCTCGGGCGTCGCGCCGTGCTTCAGCGCGGCATCCGTGTGGACGACGATGCAGCCATCGCAGCGCGCGGTGACCGCGACCGCGAGCGCAATCAGTTCCCTGATCTTCGGCGAGAGCCTGTGCGTCGCCTCGCCGGCGGCGCTGAGCGTCTTATAGCCCTTCAGCGTATCGGGGCTGAGCCTGCCGAGCTCGCCGATGCGGGCAAGCAGTTCCCTGTGGTAGGTGGTCCAGTCGATCATCATGGGCAGCTCCCTGGGGTTGGACGGTGCGGATGAGGACGAGACAAGCGCATTGAGTTGCCAAAGAGAATTGGCGATCCGCGCATGAAGCTCATGCGTTTGCGTTTGGCAGGTCTGCGGGATCGAGATCCCGCGCCCGCTTGCGCACCTCGGCGGCGAGTATCGTCGATACGGCCTGCACACGCGGACTGTGACGCGCATCGCCGTGGCTTCCCATCCAGACGTGCCGGCGCGGGACCGGCAAATGGACCCGTTCGAGGCCGACGGTCTCGTCACCGACCAGGCGCGGCAGGCAAGCAAGTCCTGCGCCGGCCGCGGCCGCTTGGGCCTGCACCTCTCGGCTGTCCGTGCGCAGCACGATATCGGCCGCGTGGGCCGTCTCGCCGAGCCAGGCCAGGTCCGCCACCCACCCCATCTCGGTCCGCATCGCGATGACCGAATGCCCTGCGAAGCCATCCCTCGGGTCAGGAACACCGCGGCCTTCGAGATAGGCGGGCGCGGCGTACAGTCCGAAGGCGACACGGCCGAGCTTTCGTCGCACGACATCCTGCTGCTCGAATTCGACCAGCCGGAAAGCAATGTCGGCCTCGCGACGGGCGAGGTTCGCCTGGCGCGGCTCGCCGATCAGCTCGAGCGTGATGGCCGGATGTTGGCTTGATACTTCCGCCGCCGCTGCCGCGAGGACGCGCGCACAGAACCATTCGGCGGCGGTCACGCGAACGACACCTTGCAGACCTGCGTCACGGCCGGCCACCGTTCGCTCGATCGCCAGCGCCTCCGTCTCGACCCGCTCCAGCCGCTCGAGGATGGACAATCCGGCCTCGGTCAGGACGAGCGACCCGCCGTCCCGGCGAAACAGTCTCGCCCCGATCCGTTTCTGAAACGAGGCGATGCGCCGCCCGACGGTCGGCTGTGTCGTCTTCAATTGCCGTGCCGCGGCTGAGAGCGAGCCGCCGCGGGCAACAGCCAGCACGAATTTCAGGTCATCCCATTCCAACGATCTGCCCCTGCTGTGCTCTCGGCGCGCCGGCCTTCCATGCCGAGAACATGGCATCGGGGTTTCCGGTCCGAGAGGAAGCTTAAAATAGTCCACCCCGACTTCGTCAACACGGGCGCCCGCACGATTACGAGCGCGAGTCCCAGGCGCGACAGAGCCGCGGAAACCCTCGGTTGGATGAGGCGTTCTTAATCCATGACCCGACGCATGAATTAGGTGCATGAATTATGAGCGAGCGCGTAGCGATCGTGACTGGTGCAGGACGCGGCCTTGGGCGCGCCATGACGATGGCTCTGCTAGGCGCAGGCCATCGCGTATTTTTGACGTCGACAGACATCGAGTCGCTCGACGAGACACGACGCGCCAGCGGAGCGGGCGAGCGCGCTGCCGTGAAGACTGCCGATCTCGGCAATGAACAAGAGCTGGCTGACCTGGTCGATGCCGCCATGCGCGCATTCGGGCGCATCGATGTCCTTGTCAGCAATGCGGGCGTCCCAAACCCGCCGGTACAACGGCCTCTTGACGTCACACTGGATCAGTTCCGGCAGTTGTTCGAGATCAACACGCTTGCCTCGATCAATTTGATCCGGCTGGTCACCCCCGACATGGTCGCGCGCAGATGGGGTCGGATCATCTTCATCTCCACCAGCCTCGATACCATGCTCGAACCGGGTCATGTCGCATATGGAATGACCAAGGCGGCTGGAGAAGCCTTCATCGCGGCTCTCGCAACGTCGCTTCAGTCGACGGGCGTCACGGCCAACGTACTTTCGCCCGGCGGCGCAGTTGCAACGAGAATGGCGGCAGGTGTTGCGGACCCAAAGGCCCTACTTCAGCCCGAAATTATGGCGGCGCCCGTTGTGTGGCTGGCGTCGGATGACTCGAATAACGTAACCGGCCGACGCTTCATCGCCGCGAAGTGGAATGCTGCGCTCAATCCCGCTCAAGCGTCGCAGGCCGCAAGCGCGCCGGCTGCATGGGGCGGCTATGGCGACAAAAGCGTCAAACCGTAAGAGGCGGTAGCCGCTCAAAAAGTTCTCCGCCTTGAAGCCTCCCGTCGCCCGAACCGTCAGATGCGCAAGCGTCCCCGGCGACCTGCCGCGCGTCAGTCGCGCGATATGGACAGCCCCGCGAGAAGCGACGCGTGCGCGGCAAGCCTGCGGGATATAAACTCGGTGAAGAGCCGCACGCGCTTCGTCTTGCGGGACTCTCCCTGCGTGAGAAGCCAGAGCGTCCCGTACATGTGCAGGTCGGTTCCCGGCACCCTCACCAGTAGAGGGTCGGCATCGCCGACGAAGCACGGCAGCGTGGTCATCCCGAGCCCTTGCCGTACGGCAACGATCTGCGCCTCGCCGTCCGTGGTCCTGAATGGAACCCCGGTGGTGCGAACCTCGCCGTCGCTCGCCCAATCCGGAATTCCATGAATGCTTATGACGATCCACCGGATGGGATCAGGCGCGCCCGCACGCCACGCGGCCAGTCGATCGCGAGACATGTAGACGCCGCCGAACACCTCCGGCCCCTTCAGGCCGTGAAGATTGAGCGGCAGGGTTTTGCGGTCGTAGACAACGCGGATCGCGACGTCGGCCTCCCGGTTGGTCAGATTTGCCAGCTCGCCGGATGACAAGATGTCCATCTCGATGTCCGGATGCAGACGCGCGAAATCGGCGAAGTCCGGCATGAGCAGGTGTATCGCGAGGGGCGGCGCCAGCGTCACCCGCAGAAGCCCGCGCACGCTCTGGTCGCGCCCAAGGATGCGCGTCTCCAGCAGGTGCGACGACGCTTCCATCTGGTCCGCGAACTCGAGGACCTCCTCGCCCGCAGCCGTCAGGCGGTAGCCCGAAGGCAGCTTTTCGAACATGTGCACCCCGAGGCGCTCCTCTAGCTGGGCGATGCGTCGCAGCACGGTCGAGTGGTTCACACCGAGGCGCTCAGCGGCAGCCCGCACGGAGCCTCCGCGCGCGGCGGCAAGAAAGTAGCGGACGTCATCCCAGTCGATCATGGTGCATTCCTGCCGCGGAGTGCGGTTTGCAAAGCCCGTTCTAACACGCTCAGCCGTGGTTCGCGCGGTCGTCGCGGCGTTCGATCATCTGACTGGATCGTTTTCGCACCACCGATGTGCGCGATTGCGCACTCACCGCCCGACTTCGGCGAACCCATCTCAAAGCTCTCGCGGGACTTCCCCCGTACAGCCAAGGACACGAGACGGCGAAACGAAGGATGCATGACATGAACAGACTGAATGGAAAGACCGCCGTCATCACCGGCGGCGCCACCGGCATTGGCCGCGCCGCGGCAAAGCGCTTCATCGAGGAGGGCGCCTTCGTCTTCATCTTTGGCCGCCGGCAGGAAGCGCTCGACGCCGCTGTAGCTGATCTCGGGCCCAATGCCCGCGCAGTGAAGGGCTCGGTCTCCGATCCAGCCGATCTCGACCGCCTCTACGCGTCAGTGAAGACCGAGCGCGGAACCCTCGACATCGTCTTCGCCAATGCCGGGGCCGGCGGCCCGCTTCCGCTCGGCAAGATCACCGCCGAGCATATCGACGAAACCTTCGACACCAATGTGAAGGGTACGATCTTCACGGTTCAGAAGGCGCTGCCGCTGATGGGCCAGGGCGGCTCGATCATCCTGACCGGATCGAGCGCCGGCACCACGGGCGCCCCGGGATTCACTGCCTACAGCGCGAGCAAGGCGGCCGTGCGCAACCTCGCGCGGACCTGGGCGGAGGACCTGAAGGGCACAGGCATCCGCGTAAATGTGTTGTCGCCCGGGGCGACTGCGACCGAACTCGCGAAGGAGGCGCTAGGCGAGGAAGGCCAGAAGGCCTACGGCGCGATGACTCCGCTCCAGCGCATGGCCGATCCGGCGGAAATTGGGGCGGTGGCTGCCTTTCTCGCGTCGTCGGACAGCAGCTTCATGACCGCCAGCGAGGTCGCCGTCGACGGCGGTCTGGCGCAACTCTGACCCGCCTCGTCCGGCCGCTCGCTCCACTGATCCCATTATTCGCCCACCCACGGAAGAAAATAAAATGGAACAAGCACTTAAAGGCAAAACTGCTCTCGTTACCGGGGCATCGCGGGGCATTGGCCGCGCTATCGCCGAACGTCTTGCAAGAGATGGTGCGACGGTCGCGCTGACCTACAACGCCAGCAAATCTGGTGCAGACGAGGCGGTCGCGGCCATCGAGAAAGCTGGAGGTACTGCGTTCGCAATCCACGCGGACCTCGTTGACCCGGCGACCGTCCCGACCTTGTTCGAGAAACTCGACGCCGAGTTCACCAAGCGGAAGGGAAGCAAAGCCCTCGATATTCTGGTCAACAACGCTGGCAATATCGGCTGGATTGGCTTCAAAGACGCGACGCCGGACAGTTGGGACACCCTGATCGCCGTCTATGCCCGCGCGCCCTTCTTCATCGTTCAGGCCGCCATGGGTCGTCTCGCCGATGGCGCGCGCATCATCAACATCTCTTCCGCTGCCGCGACGAAGCCCGTGACAGCCGCGCCCATTTACTCGATGGCCAAAGCGGCCATCAACAATCTTACCCAAGCACTCGCGTCAGAGCTGGGGCCACGCGGAATTACCGCGAACGCCGTAGCGCCGGGCTACACGCGAACCGACGCGAACGCCGCCTTCCGAGAGAATTCCGAACTCGTAAAGGCGGTCGAGGCACAGATCGCGCTGGGACGCTTTGGCGAGCCATCGGAAATCGCCGCCATCGTGGCGTTCTTGGCTTCCGATGAAGGCCACTGGGTGACCGGCCAGACGATTGAGGCAAGCGGCGGCTACAAGCTCTGACCGCAACGAAAGAAGCAAAGGAGAATATAATGAGCTACGCAATTATCGGCTTCGGCAAGATCGGCCAGGCCCTCGCCCGCGCCTTCGCCCGCAAGAACATCGACGTGGCCGTCGCGAGCCGCCGGCCCCCCGAGGCATTGGCGCCGCAGGCTCGAGCGATTGGACCCACGGTGGTCGCCAAGTCGCTGCGGGAAACACTCGAGGCGGACACAATCATCTTGGCGGTCCCTTTCGGGGAGCATCGCGAGGTTGCGAAAGCCCTGCCGAGCTGGAACGGCAAGACGGTCATCGACGCGATGAACGCGTTTCCTGAACCCGAAGAGCTGGACGGCCTCCCGTCCTCCGCCTTCGTTGCGAAGTCGTTCACCGGCGCCAAGTTCGTGAAAGGCTTCAATCACCTCATTGCAGCCACCCTGGCTGCCGATCCGGTCGTCGAGGGCGGCCACCGGGTGGTCTTCCTGTCGAGCGACGACGAGGACGCGACCGCTCCCGTGGCGGCCTTGGCCAAACAGCTCGGGTTCGCACCCGTCAAGCTGGGAAAGCTCAACGAGGGCGGCGCGCTGGTGCACGCACGCGGCCGCATCTGGGGCCGGCTCATCTTCCAGGATCTGTTCAAGAAGGAGCAGTAGTCGGTGTACGACCGTGTGATTTGGCCCGAGAAGTACGACCCCAAAACGTCGGCGATCTATGCGCTCAACGACATCGACGTGAAAGCACCCCCAGAAGTGGTATGGAAGCTGCTGGTCGATGCTGAGAACTGGTCGAGCTACTTTCCTGCTGAAGACCAGGTCAAAATCCTGGGCGGCGAAAGGCAATTGGCGCGCGGGACCAAATACAGCCGAGTGACCGTCGGATTCCCGATGAGCCTGGTTGTTACGGAGTGCGAGCCCTTCCGCCGACTTGCGTGGGCGACGACTGTCGATGGTGACGACACCGGCTCGAGCGCGTACCATGGCTGGGTCATCACTCCCACAGATGATGGCTGCCACGTGCTGACCGAGGAAACGCAACAGGGCTCGTGGTTCCTCGACGAACTCGGGCGCAAGCGTCCCGGTGGGCTCTATCGCTATCACCAGGAATGGATCGAACGCCTCGCCGGCGCGGCGGAGGCGAAAGTAGAAGTCAAGGCAGGTTAACCTGCGGGTCCTTGGACTTGGGCTGCCCAGCGCCTCAGCACATTGAGCGGGTAAAGGCCGCGCCGGCCAAGATTGGAGACAGTTGAAATGAATATAGACCTCAAAGGTAAGAAGGCGATTGTCACCGGGTCAACGGCGGGCATCGGCCGTGCCACTGCGGAAGGTTTAGCCCGTACAGGGGCGTCAGTCGTTATCAGCGGCCGTGGGAATGCCCGGGTCGACGAGGCGGTGCAACAAATTCGGCAGACCATTCCTGGGAGCAATATCACTGGCGTTGCAGCAGACTTGGCCACCGTCGAAGGTGTCGAGACTTTCATCACGCAGGTGCCGGACGCCGATATCCTCGTGAACAACGTGGGTACGGCATATATCCGGGACTACAACGGCATCGAGGACATTGCGAATATCCCCGACGAGGACTGGCTTGGCCTGTTCCAGCTGAATGTCATGAGCGGCGTGCGCATGACGCGCCACTACCTGCCTCGCATGGTGAAAAAGGGCTGGGGCCGGGTCGTGTTCGTCAGCAGCGAGTCCGCGGTCAATATCCCGAAAGAGATGCTCGACTACGGCATGACAAAGACCGCGCAACTCGCGGTCTCGCGCGGGCTTGCCGAGGCAGCCGCGGGCACAGGCGTCACCGTCAATGCCGTCCTGCCGGGCCCTACTCGGTCTGAGATCCTGGGTGACTTCATGGCAAAGCAGGCGGAGGCGAACGGGATCACGCAGGAGGAAGCCGAGCAAGGCTTCCTGAAGGCGATGCGCCCGACCACCCTCATTCAGCGTTTTGCGACCACCGATGAGGTGGCCAACATGATCGTCTACGCTTGCTCGGAGCAGGCTTCCGCGACGACCGGCGCGGCTCTGCGCGTCGACGGCGGCGTAGTCCGCTTCGTTGCCTGATCATGCGGACGGGCTTCGGCACCGAAAGCCGCTGCAGCGTCAGAGCTGACGGCGGACCAAATCGATCAACAGCTACAGCTTTCATGTCGTTGCGCGCGCTCCTTCCGCGCCAGCGCGCTGAATCCTCGAAGACGGGATTTAGACTTGACGGCGGACATCTGATGCAAATCCTTTCCAGCTTCTAAAACCACGTCTTCTCAGGCGCTCTGGGCCTCCCAATGAAATAACGACGATACAGTTCCGACGGCGGGTTCTAAGGAGGCGCCGTTTTCGTTGGTCAAGCCTGCGCAGTTGAATGCGGGTGAGCGTTGCAGCCTGGAACCACCAATGAGCGAAATCATTTAGACTAGGAGGTTTTCTGGCCCGCTCGCGCATCATCCTTTGGCTCGGTCGCTCGTGGTGGTCATGATGAAGCGCTCGTCCGATTTCACAGATTCGCCTGCACTTCGCTTCGTCCTCATGATGGGCGTCGTCAATCTGTTTGGTGACGTCACCTATGAGGGAGGCGCCGCGATCAACGGCCAGTTCCTGGGTGCGTTGGGCGCCAGCGCGGCCGCTGTCAGCATCATCGCCGGGTCTGGCGAGTTTCTCGGCTATGCCTTGCGTTCGGTCTCCGGCTACGTCGCCGATCGGACCGGCCGCTACTGGTTGGTGACTTTCGTGGGCTACGCCATCAATCTCTTTGCCGTCCCCGCCATGGCGCTGGCGGGCAGCTGGCAGATCGCGGGCGTCCTGATCATCGCCGAACGCATCGGACGGGCTATCCGCAAGCCGACCGTGGAGGCGATGATCTCTTATACCACCGGCAAGCTGGGACGCGGCTGGGCCTACGGCCTGAACACTGCCCTCGACGAGACGGGCGCAACGGTCGGCCCGCTGATCATCGCACTGGTGTTGTTGCTGGGTGGCGACTACCGGACTGGTTTCGCGTGGTTGTTCGTCTCGGCGATCCTTGCGGGCGCCGCCCTGGTGGCCGCGCGCGTCGGCTTTCCGGTCCCCGCACGCCTCGAGGACCGGCCCACAGCGGAGGCAAAGGGATTCGGCGCACCCTATTGGCTCTATATGGTTGCGGCCGCGGTCTTCGCCGCAGGGCTGATGAGCTACGAGCTCGTCGCTTTCCACCTGGCACGGATGCAGTTGGTTGCAGGACCATGGATACCTGTGCTGCTGGCGCTCTCGACCGGCTGCGGCGTGATCGCCAACCTCGTGCTGGGCAGGCTCTATGACCGCATCGGCCTCCCGGTGATTCTGGCGGGCGTGGTCCTCTCGGCGCTGTTCGCACCCTTGGCGTTCCAGAACACCCTGCTGCCGATCGTCCTTGCCATGCCGTTGTGGGGCGTCGGCTACGCAACGCAGGACACCCTGCTGAAGGCAGTCATCGCGGGAATCCTGCCGGAAGGGCGGCGCGGTCTGGCGTTTGGGCTCTTCTACGCCGCCTATGGCGTCGGCTGGCTCGTTGGAAGCATCGCGGCTGGTCTGCTATACGAACGCTCCCTGCCTGCGGTTATAGCCTTCGTCGTGATCGCGCAGCTTGCGTCGCTGCCGTTGTTCCTTCTTGCGGGGCGCGGCCTCCGATAGCTGACCTGGCGCCCATTCAGGAGGACTCAGAAGGGCTCGCATTCGGCGCCAATGAATTCATCGATCTCGAGAAGGATGCCCCTGGCCGGCTCAGATCTCGAGCAGCGCATAGGGCCGGCCCGTCGGCTTCGCGACGTGCATGGCGACATTGTAGACTTTCGCGCCGCCGGGAGTTTGACCTTCGAAGGTGCCTCGATGCGCGTGACCATGCACGACGGCGCTCACCTTGAACCGGTCGATCGTTTCGGCCAGCCGGGAAGAGCCGAGGAACGGGAAGATTTCGGGCGGCTCGCCAGCGACCGTTTCCGCGATCGGGGCGTAGTGAAGCACCACGAGCGTCCGCTTGGCGCGGACTTGCCGCATGGCGTTTTCCAGCCGCATCGCCTCGCTGACGCTCTCGGCCACCATGGCCTTGATTGCCGGCTCACCGAAGGACCCGAGCATCCTCGAGCCGAACCCACCAACAAAACCTTTGACGCCGACAAAGCCGACTTCCATCAGCTCCGTCGCCTGTCCGTCGAGGAGGTAAACGCCGGCCTGGCGAAGTGTCGCCGCTATCTGCTCGGCGCAACCGGATTCGTAGTCGTGGTTGCCGAGCACCGCGACCACGGGAATCGAGCAGGCCCGGAGATCCTCCGCCAAAAGCTCGGCCTCCTTCGGCTTGCCGAGATTGGTGAGGTCCCCCGCAAGCACCAGGATGTCGGCTTCGCGCGAAACCTCCCCGAACAGGTCGCGATGGGAGGTCTGCGCATCTTCCTGCACATGCAGATCGCCCACCGCGGCGACTTTGACTTTGCCGTTTCCGCTCGTTTTGCCGCTTGCCCTGCTTTGTTCAGCCATCGTGAAATTCTCCAACGCCGCCGACACCGGCAAAGCCCCATTCCTTGACATCGATCTCGTAGTCGACCTGCGACAGCAGTCGACCGCGGCAGATCTTCATCCTCGGTGAAGGCAATTGCCGCTGCCTGGCGAGCCGGTCGAGCAGATCGTCAAGCAACCAGTCGGGAATGCGGTCGCGTTCGCTGGGATAGATCCAGCGGAAATTCAGCAACTGCATCAGCAGCACCTCCCAGTGGATGTCGAGATAAGACAGCAGCCTTTGCCAGTCGATCTGCTCATGTGCCTTGAGGATGGTATGGGCGATATCGGCGCCGTCGTGCCGTCCCCTGTCCTGGATGAAGCATTTCGACCAGATAAGTTCCGTAGGTCCGATGATCCTGACCCGGCTGCCCAGCAGCTCGACCTGCCGGGCATGCTCCAGCCACTGGTCCTCGACCTGCATGGTGCCGTTGGCGGAAGCAAAGATCACGTCGAAGAAATGCGGACCTTCGAAGACCTTCCCCAGCCAGCGATCGTCCTCGATCACGACGGCGTAGCCGATATCCTTGAAATGGGCGAGGATGCGCGGACAATCGCCTGCCTTGCAGAAGATATCGAGGTCCTTTGTCTGGCGCACGACGCCGGTATAGGCGCTCACCGCATAGGTCCCGGCAACCAGAAAAGGAATGTCGGTGGCGGCGAGCTCGCGGATCGCGTGCGTATAGAAAGCTTCCGCCTCCGCGCTCTTCAGCGTCGGCTCCGCCTTGGCGTCGATCACAGGCAGCGTCGCCAGCACGCCCGGCAACTCGTCATCGGCCATCGACCGTTGCTCCGAGCTCAAATCTTCATCCGGGATGTAAACAGCAACCTGACCGGCTGGTTCCGTTGCCGGCGACTGTGGGTGAGCCTCACCTCAGTCCCCTTGCTTGCGGTACAGGCGCTCGGTTGCACGATCGCTCTCGCGGCGTTCGGCCGGTCCTCGGTGCCGGCGAGTCAAAAGAGCATAAACGAGCACGAGCAGGAGAATAATCGGCCCGCCGATCACGACGAAGGCCCACAGATCGATACCGAGCATGGCTTTTCCTTCCCGGTTGGAGGCGGTCGGTCGTCCGGCTAACCGAGTTGGCGGCCAAAGGTTCCGCCGGCCGTCCATGCGAGGCGACAGTTAAGCCGATCTCGCTTCACGGCGGCGCCCATGCTCGACTAGACGGAAATCGCAGCGGTCGCGTCCATGTCTATTGAACAAGCGCGCTGTCGAGGAAGGATGGGATCGCTGAAGGCCCTTACCCGCAGACTTTGCGGCAGGCAATTGAAAGCCCGGTCTGCTTATCCTCGTTGGTGACACAGGAGCGCGGACCGGGCCTGCCTCGGTGAGGGAACTAAGGCGGCCGCACTTTGCGCCACGATCGGTCGCGCCGCCTTAACATAGGTTGTTGTCGCAAACGCCGATTGAAGGATGATGCCGTGTCCGATCACCGTTTCAGCGGCAAAGCGGCCATGCGCTATCGCATCAAACGTTTTCGCAAACCGGTCGTGGTGCAGCCAGGTCGCATCGACCGCGACCGCGTCGTTGTGTCGGTGCTGGACGCGGCTGATGTGCTTTTGCACGATTGGCCCAAGCCTGATTTGAGGACACGCCACCGCGCGATCCAGGCCTGCCTTGCGGTGTTGCGCAATCAGGAGCCGCCAAGGGTCGCACGCCAGGCTTTCGTCGCTGCTGCCGAGGACGCCAGAATATTGCTTGGCGACCAGAGCTGAGATCAGCATGCCAGCGGGTCTGCCGCCCCCGTGTGCTGGCCGGCATCCATCGGCGAGCCGAGATTTTGTCCGCCCCGATCTGATCCAGCTGCCAGCGGGATCGTTCCGGCAAAAAGGCGGCCCCTCGCGACGGCCACCCCGTTTCTTCGATCAGGCGCTCGGTACGCCGGCGGGTGCGACGGAGGACTTCCGAACCGCACCGAGCCGCATGTTCGGTGCAGCGGCCGGCGGAACGTTTACCGGCGGACGTTGTTCTTCACCAGGAGGAACGGTGATGGTCGACGACAAGAACAAGCGCGATTTCCGCGACCGCGACCGCGTATCGGGCGACGAAGAATATGAGGTCGCGTATTTCGCGCGGAAATTCCAGCTGACGATGCCCGAAGCCCGGGAGCTTATTCGCAAACACGGCAATGACCGCGCAACGCTGGAGCGCGAAGCCAAGGCGCTCGGTTCTCGCTAGAGCGTTTCACCGTTTCACGGAAACGGCGAACCGCTCTATCTCTTTGTTTTGACGCAATTCCAGACGGAAAACCGCTCACACTTTTCCTGGAATTGCTCTAGCCCGGAATGACCTGGCGCGGATGCGTTTGGCTGAAGCCGCCGGCGAAGGGAATGCGCGCAAAGCCAGTGTGATTAACCGAAGCGCCAACGCCTCGACCACTTGCTTGCGGCCTCGCAGGACCTCGCCCTCGTCACTGCCGCTGGAGTCCGTCCAGCGCCTTGGAGATGGCTCCGACGACTTGCCTGAGTTGCACCGGTTTCTGCAGCCGCTCGATGTCGTCGAACCGGCCGGGAATCACATCCTGGTCGTAGCCGGTGATGAAAACGAACGGGACACCGATGTCCTTGAGGGAGTCGGCCAAGGTGAATGACGGCCCGGGTCCAAGATTGATGTCCAGCAGAACCGCATGAGGGCGCCGCTCTTCGAGTTCGGCCCGCGCAGCCCGATCGGATGGACAAGGCCCGATGACTTCGGCGCCGGCGCAGCTGAGCGCGCGCGCCACCTCGATGGCGATATAATACTCGTCCTCCACGATCAGGACGGTGCGGCCGCCGAGCTCAGATTTCTCTATCATGGCCAGGGCTCCTCGACACACCATAGCGCTGCTCGACGCGCCTCTTGCCGGTGCCGGGCGGTCTGCCACCGAATGGTGCGGCAGTTATTCTCCGGAGTCGAGTTGAATGACCGCTTTTTTGATCCTTTCGCATCCACCCCTGCGCACCAGCGACCGCCGCGACGACATCTCGCGGCCGATGCATCTCGGAACGGAAAGGGTCCGCGGCCCGAAATCTCAATGGCGGCGCATCTTCAGATGCCGGCTGCTCCAGACGTGTCGTTGCAGCGCCGAAGCTTGAAAGAATTTCCACCTCCCTCTCATGGGTTAATGCGCGACCGCGAGACCGGGAGCATTCGTTGGCTGCAAGAGAAATAAAGCGCGGCTTAGGGAGGTGCAGCGTGATCAAATATCATCCTGTCCGTCTGAACGAACTCATCGAGCACTATATGGAAACGCGTTCCTCGCACCGCTCGCCGGTGTCGGTGGCCGCGGCCACGCGGGCCATCCTGACTGTCATGCCGGATTGCTCGATAGAGTCTCCTCAATTGAGCAACATGATCGCGCGGTCGGCCGTCAAGCACGGACACGCCGTCAGCTTCGACTTGATGACAGTTTAATCCGGCGAGGATCTCTCAAGGGTCGCAAGTCCGGCGCGTCATGTCCAGCGGGTGGCGCGCCGGATCGGTCTGCAGTGGGCTTGTCAAGCCCGCGATCTCGGCAACACGAGAGGGACGCGGCTGCATCGTAGCGGTTGGCGGACACCCGCGGCAGCCGCTTCTCAGCGCTTGGCTCACGACGCATGATCAATCGGCGGCTCCGGCCGGTCGAGATCGGTCACGGCCGTCTCGACGCGATCTTGACCAGGCGCTTCCAAGCCTCTTGGCTGGTCGCAACGGGATCGATAGCCGTGAAACCGAGCGCGAAAATCGCGGCTGTGATATCCTGCTCAGGAAAAATACGCGTCTCCAGGACGGTGCGCGAGCATCGGCGACTTTCTCGTCCATATGCGCTTCCTGCGCGCAGTCGTGCGCGGCAAATGGACATTAACATAGGTAAGGTCGTTGCCCGGTCGTTCTGTGTATTACGGACAAGAAGGACAAGGATGAGGCGGCCTCTGATCCGGAAGCTCGAGAAGTTCACGCGGCTCTCGCACGCCGACAAGGACATGCTGCTCAGAATAGCGGCGCAACGGGTCCGGCGTTTCGCCGCGCGCGAGGATATCATCCACGAGGGCGAGAAGCCCGAATTCATCAATCTGATCAGCGAGGGCTGGGCCTGCCGCTACAAGACCCTCGAAGACGGCCGCAGGCAGATCATCGCATTTTTCCTGCCTGGGGACCTGTGCGATCTGAATGTCTTCGTCCTGAAGGAAATGGACCACTCTATCGGCGCCATCACGCCGGTCGTGGTGTCGGAAATTTCGCGCACGGCTTTTGACGAGATGATGATCGGGCATCCGCGCATCACCCAGGCGCTGTGGTGGGAATCGCTCGTCGCAGCGGCGATACAGCGCGAGTGGACCGTCAATCTCGGGCAGCGCGATGCACTGGAGCGCATGGCGCATTTATTATGCGAGCTGTTCATCCGGCTGGAGGCCGCCGGCTGCACGAGCAATAGCAGTTGCGAGTTCCCATTGACGCAGACGGAACTGGGCGAGACGCTGGGCATGTCGACGGTTCATGTGAATCGCACCCTGCAGGAGCTGCGCGCCTCGAACCTCATCGTGCTAAGGGACAGGACGCTGACCATTCCCAATCTTCAGGCATTACAGGACGTCGCGCTGTTCAATCCCAATTATCTGCATCTCGATCGTGAAGGCAGGCATCTCGATGCCAATGAAGAGTGATGTCAAAGGGTCCGCCCAAAAAGCCGCTTGAACGCAGCCTGGCCGAGGTCAAGGCGGCCCTGCACGAGCATGCGAGTGCCGAAGCCGGGCTGCGCGCAAGGGAGGAGAACCTGCAGGATTTCGGAGAGGCCGCCTCGGACGTGCTTTGGATCCGCAACGCCGAGACGCTACAGTGGGAATATCTGACCCCGGCCTTCGACGCCATTTACGGCACGAGCCGTGAAAAGGCCCTGGCCGGCGACAACTTCGCCAGCTGGATCGCCCTTGTCCTGCCTGAAGACCGCGAGCATGTGCTGGCCCAGATCGAGCGCATTCGCGACGGCGAAAGCGTCACCTTCGAATACCGGATATGCCGGCCGGCCGACAATGAGATACGCTGGCTGCGCAACGCCGATTTTCCGATGCGCGATGAAGCGGGAAAGGTCGCCCAGATCGGGGGCATCGGTCAGGACATCACGCGTCAGAAGGAATGCGAGGAGCAACAGCAGGCCCGCTTCGCCGAATTGCAGCATCACGTGCGCAACACGCTGGCCGTCATCCGCTCGATCGTGCGGCGCACGATGGAGAAGAGCGAATCCCTGGACGAAGCCGCGGCCCATCTGGAAGGCCGCATCAACGCCTTCGCCCGGGTCCAGGCGGCCATCACACGCCGCCCGTCGATCGGTATCAGTCTGGCATTGATCGTGGCGGAAGAATTGCGTGCTGCGGGCGGCCGGGAAGGCAAGAATCTGACGATCGAAGGTCCGCCCTTGACGCTTGCGCCCAAGGCCGCCGAGACAATGGGGCTGGCCATTCACGAGTTAGCGACCAACGCCCTGAAATACGGAGCACTGTCTGGCCGCGCGGGCCGCATCGACATCCAATGGCAGCTGGAAAAGGACCTGCTCCATTTCAAATGGATGGAGAGCGGATCCCACCATTTCAAACCCGTCGAGCGGCGCGGCTTCGGCTTGGAGGTTCTGGAGGGCACCTTGCCGTACGAGCTCGGAGCGACAGTGGACTTGCGGCTCGCTCCGAGCGGGCTCAATTTCACGGCTGCGATCCCGCTTGGCGCCATAGGCGGCCAGTAGCACGACCACGGCTATCGGCGACGCTGTTGCCGCCCTCTTCCAGACGGATTCGACTTTCGTTCCACCCGCGAGCAGAGCTCTGAGACAAAGGCCGGTTCGCAGCAAAGGCCCAGTTGTGAAAAAGGGCCGATCCTCATCGACGAATTCACCGGCTCCTCTCTTGCCTGCTGACCGGGCTTCGCCATGGTTGATTGATCAGAAACTCGCCCGGCCGGAGCAGGCGGGGTTCCATTTCGGTCTTTTGAAACGCCGCAGTCTGTCGCGGAACAAAGGCCGGGAATAGCGGTTCGGTCCCATCAAACAGCAAGGAGCCTTCAGCCATGAGCATGCGTATGTTGCTCGTTCCATCGACGGCCGTCGCGTTGATGCTTGCCCTTCCGGCCTTCGCGGCCGACGACGCGCAGACCTTCGTCGACAAGGCTGCCATCGGCGGGATGTTTGAAGTGGATTCCAGCAAGATCGCGCAAGACAATGCCAAGGATCAGCAGATCAAGGATTTCGCCAAGCGGATGATCACCGACCACGGCGCGGCGAACGCCAAACTGCAGAAGATCGCCGCCGAGCAGAAATTGCAGGTACCGACGCGATCCGATGCGCAGCATAAGAGCGATCTGGAACGGTTGCAGAGCACGACGGCCTCGCTGGATCAGCCTTACGTGGAGATGCAGCGCAAGGCACACGCGGACGCAGTCGGCCTGTTCGAGGCCTACGCCAAGGACGGAGACAACCCCGCGCTCAAATCTTTCGCGGCGGAAACCCTGCCGACACTGAAAATGCATCAGGACATGATCGAAAAGATCGCCCGCGCCAGCGCGAGCATGCCGGCGGTCAAATCGGCATCGACACCCAAACCACCCGCTCCGGTTCCCGGCGCAAACAGCTTCACCGAAGCGCAGGCGAAGAAGCGCATCCAGGATGCCGGCTATGCGGACGTGTCAGCGCTCGCCAAGGACGAGCAGGGCATCTGGCGTGGCCGGGCGACGAAGGACGGCAAGGGCACCTCCGTTGCACTCGACTATCAGGGCAACGTCTTCGCCGGCCAACAATAGACAGGAGAACCGACATGCAAACGATCACCGCGCTGTTCGACGACTATGACGCCGCCGCTGACGCGGTAGGCGAGCTGGAGTCCACCGGCGTCCCGTCATCCGACATCAGCATCATGGCCAACAATGCCCGCGGCTGGTATCGAAACACGCAATCGCCGGCCGCCGAGGATGCCGCCAGCGGCGCCGGTATCGGCGCGGTCGTGGGCGGCGCCGGAGGCTTGGCAACAGGCCTGGGCGCCATGGCGATACCGGGCGTCGGCCCGGTCGTCGCGGCCGGCTGGCTGGCGTCGACAGCCGCGGGCGCCGTCGCCGGAGCGATTGTGGGCGGCGCGGCCGGCGGCATTATCGGCAGCCTGACCGATGCCGGCGTGCCGGAGGAAGACGCGCATGTCTATGCCGAAGGCGTTCGCCGCGGCGGCACGCTGGTGACGGCTCGCGTCGAGGACGACCTCGCTTCGGAAGCCCGGGAAGTCCTTCACAGCTCCGCGTCAGTCAACATCGCCGACCGCCGCAGCGAATATGAAGCCGGCGGGTGGGCAGCCTTCGATCCGGCTGCCGGCGGTTATTCGGCTGAGGATGTCGAGCGGGAAGCGGCGCGCCGAAGGACGGCCTAACCTCGCCGTCGGCGGCCACAACAGACGCAAAGCCAGCCAGGAGTTCGACATGAGACGGGTGCTTCTGCCACTGATATTGGCTGCGGTGGTCCTGGTGCTCTGTTATTGGGCCTTCGTCTATGTCGGCACAGGCTGGCAAGCAGCGCCCGTCAAACGGGCACCCGAACAAAACCAGGGCGGCAACGCGCCGCAGGACACCTCGCCGGCCGCCGGCATCACGAAGAATCCACAGGATGCCAGCAAGATGCCGGGGGTTCAGTGACAGTTCGAGCGCGATATCCGCTCTTTCCTGGAGACCTACTCACGCGCGATGAATTTGTTGAAGCGGCTGATGGTACCCTCCGCGGTCATGTCCTGGTGGACGAACGCCAAATTGTCGTCGTCCAGCACTTTGAAGAAGTCTTCCCATTCGATCGGCCTCAGATCTTCGTCGCCTGCGCCGAAATCGACCCGCAGGATCGCGCCCTTCCCCGGCCCGGCGACGACGGCAGGCCTGCCCTCGCGCGCCTCGATCCAAGCTCGGATCACTTCGTGATTTGAGGTCGTCATAGCCTCGCTCATTGCGGCCTCCTGGTTGACAGTTCCCGCTATCTCAGAGGAACCCGGAGATATCCCCCTTGTTCCCCCTTGCACCCGGTTCGCGAGCCCCGCGGCAATCGAAGATCCACATTGCAATCCAGACGAAGAAGGCCCGCTGCCTGCATGCGGCAACGGGCCATGGGCCTGATGGGACCCTGGATCGCTAGAGGGAGGGCGATCGGCTTTCGAACCGGCAGGCGGCAGAAATGTTCCGGAGAAAGTTTCACGTTCCAGTGCGTCGGGTGAACATTCAGAATTTGACGGCAATCTTCTCGCCCACGGCCGGAGCTTGCGGCCAGCTTCCATGAAAGTGCGCGCTGAACTGCCTGACGCAAGCTAAACCAGTCCTCGCCTAGCCGAAATGATGTTGCCGAACGAGCAGTCGGGACGAGATTTCAGCCGGCGGAGCGGGCATGCCCTAGCTTGGCCATCTTGGACCTTTGTCCGATCCTTCCCCTGCTCCGGTCCCTTGGGAACTGTCCGATTCTACCCGCGAGAACGCACGAACCGGCGCTTGCCTCGGTGCCGGGACGCGAGATTTTCGGCGCCACCATCGCGGCAGGAACTCGGCAATCAGGCTTTGAATTATGCCCTTCATCCGATCGCCTCATGGAAGGTTTGGAGACGAATAACTGCCGGCCATGATTGTTCCGCATGGTCGCGATCGGAACGTCCCAGTCGACAATCAATTCGGGCGGGCTTTGCGCGTCCGCAACGCTATCGCGGCGTCGAGCTTACGCGCCAGTGCCAACATTCGAGACGGTGCATTCTCGTATCTCAGCGCCTCCAACGCGACGCACGTCTCACGCTCCGGCGTCGTGATCTTGGAGGGTTCCTCCTCCGATCTGAGCACTTGACGAACCTTGCGTGTCACGGCCGTTCCCCTAACATGGGTTAATGGCTGCCCCATTAACCCACTGACGGGAAAAAGGTTCCTGTCCCGCCAGTCTGCTGGATCGACGCACTTCCTCCCGGGCGCAGCTGTCCCGAATATCGAAGTCGGCGCAGCCTATTGCCTGCCGAAGCTTATCAGGAAGCTCTCCAGCGCCTCTCGGATCTGCTCAGGCGCCTCGCGGGTCGGAAAGTGGCCGACGCCCGGCAGAAGCTCACGTTCGTAGCTTGCCGAGAAATACTCCTCCTTGCCTTCGGACGAACCCGGCAGAACGACGCGGTCGTCATCGCCATGAAGGACCAGTGTCGGCACCGAGATGACCTGCGCCTCAACCTGCTTGCGCGCGAGTTCAGCGTAGCGCGGATCGGGATCCGCCTCCCCCCAGCGCACGCGATAGGAATGCAGCGTCACGTCCGGCCAGTCCGGATTTTTGAAGGACCTCGCCACACGTTCAAACAGCGCGTCGTCAAACCAGCCTGGCGGGCTCCAGCTGCCCCACTGGAATCGCGCGAAGGAATGGCCATGCTGTCGCACGAACTCCTCGCCGCGCTCGGTCGCCATGAACCACTGGTACCAGAAGGCCCTCGTCTGCTCCAAAGACGGCGTCGGAAGCGAGCCGGGTTGCCATCCCAGCGAAAGCGCCGCGCAGCATCTTATTCTCTGCGGAAAGACGGAGGCGAGCAGGTAGGCGATCCGTGCTCCCCAGTCGTGGCCAACAACCGCGAACCGTTCGAGGCCGATGGCATCGGCAAAGTCGAGCGCGTCCTGCGCCATGGCGGCGATCTCGCCGGAGCGCATCGTTTCGGCGGAGTGGAACACAGTCCCTCCAAACCCGCGCAGCCATGGCGCGAAGGTGCGAAAGCCCGCGGCGTGAAGAAGTGGCGACACGTCCGCAAAAGTGGTCGCATCGTCGGGCCAACCATGAAGGAGCAGCACTGGCGCTCCGTCCTCGGATCCGCCGCTCACATAGGCGACCCGCAGCAGCGGCGTGTCGCAGAAGACAGGCTCTTCCACAGATCCTCCTCAGAGCAGCACATTGCAGTGGCCGCCCAACCCTGTGCAACCGGGTTTGTTCCTTGTGGCCGCCGGCTCGGCCCGATCCGACGAGGGAACCAACCGTGGCGCCGTCGGATGGTCGATGTTCATCTCGGCGGCGGCATCCGGGATCGGGAAAATCCTGGCGGCGATATCAGAGGTTCCGCGCGACATCTTCGTGGACCCAGGTTACGAGGAATTGGCCTATGGGACGGCCCGCGTTCATTCCTTTACATAGGCGCCGGGCTGACGGCCGCTCCTGGGCGCCTTGGCGTCCTTGGAATGCTCTGCGACAGTGGGACCGGCCCCTGAGCTCTTTTCCGTCGCCGTGCTTGGCGTCGGCTGTCGCGGCGGATTGCGGCCCTCAGATTGACGGGTCTTGTCCTCGACCTCGCCCTGCTTTCGGCTGAGGCCCGGATCGACATGGGGTCTTTCATTGCCGGCGGCGTCCTGGGAAAATTCGTCGCTCGGATCCGGATCGGTATTGGCGGGATATTTCGTGGCGCCGGTCTCGCGACGGTTCTGGCTGTTCTTCATGACTCTGTCTCCGGTTGGATGAAAGATAACACCGGCGCGAGAGCGGCGTTCCCAACTGCCGGGCAGTCCGTTTCAACTCCGGTGGAACAAACCTCCAGGCATCCGATTAGGCGCAGACAGTGCAGTTCAGCCGTGCGAGAGGAGCCAGGCATGGACAGGGAAGAACGCATCAGGCAACGCGCCCATGAGATCTGGGAGCGTGAAGGCCGACCGGAGGGCCGTCAGCAGGAACACTGGGATCAAGCCGTCCAGGAGATCGAGTCGGAAGGTTCGGAAGTCGAGCGCGGTCCGGTGGCGCCCGATCCCGCGGTTGGCGCCGGCTCTGACCCCGCCGCCAACAGGCCAGGCGGCTGAAGCACGTCGGCCCGCGGATGCGTCGTATCCTAATTGCGCTCGGCATTCTGGCGATCGTCCTGGTCGCCGTTTGGGTCTGGGCTGACCAAAACGGCCGGCGCCCGAGCGGTGGCGCCCAGCAGCCCTCGCCGCACGCTATCGATCAGAATGGCTGAGAGGACAGCCAGCCTCAGCGCGTCGCCGTGTTGCCAGGCTCATGCCGCCTCGCCTTGTCAGGCACCAGCCGGCCCGAGTTGGCGCGCAGGCCTCTGAAGAACTCCTCCACATAGGGCAGCAGCTCGAACAGCACGATCACGATCATCACGGCGGCAATGTATATCACCGGCAGTTGCTGTTCTTTCCAGGTCAAATCGAAGCGAGCCCTTTCCGTTCCGGCGCCGAACAGCGCCAGGAATTGGCCCCAATGCAGCGCCACCACGATGACCAGCCCCATCAGCGGAATCATTTCCAGAAAGCTGTGCACGTGCTGCTCGACGGGGCTCACCGTGCGAGCCGTGGTCGCATAGCGCACGTCCCATATCGCCGTCGCTTCGTGAACGAAGAAGGTGACGATCATCACGGCGATGACCAGGGCGTTCACCTCCAGGAACATTGCCGCAAGCAGCGGGATTCCAACCTCGGCGAACATCAGCAAGTGAATGAGCGATTCCTTCGCACCGGTCGTCGATTCGATATGGGTGGCGCGATGGCAGAGCCAGTCGGCAAAGCCCGCAACCAGCCAGACCGGCAGGATGAAGTACATCAGGATGAGGACCATGGGATCGGCCAGCACGCCGCAACTCCCTATCTGCCGCCGTTCGCGTCGCGCCTGAACTTTGCAGCCTCGCGATCGAGCACGCTCGGCTCGTTGGCGTATTTCAGGATCAGCGCCAGCGCCGACCCGCTTGGAATTCTCGTTCTTTCCGCAAGGTCGCGGACACAGTCGGCATTCTGGCGCTCACTGTCTTCCCTGGAAGCTTCGCCGTGCGGCGTCATGGGTCGTGGTACCCGGCCGACTCCCGCTGGTGTCGAACCGCCGGCCGGCGGAATGGTTCCATACCTGTCGGATCCGGCGCAGCGAACCGCCGGAACGGTTCACCCGTCGCCGCGTTCTACCAGTTGGCTTCCCTGCGACCTCATGAATACACGCGCCGGTATCGACGCGGCATGCCCCGTGACTGAGGTCTCACCAACGTCAGAATATGAATTAAGGAGCTTCGTGTGCGAAACCTCAGGGGACTTCACCTCTTGATCGCGGAGGACGAGTGGCTGCTGGCCAGCGATCTGGCGACCTTCTTCGCTGGGATGGGCGCTATCATCCTCGGGCCGGCGGCGACAGTGGAGCAGGCCGGGCGACATGCAAAGGCGGCGGACGCAGCGATTCTGGATGTGAACCTGCATGGCCGCCTCGTCTTCCCGGTCGCGGACGAATTGATGCGGCGCAACGTGCCCTTCGTCTTTTTCAGCGGTTATGACGAGATCGCCATCCCCGAGCGTTTGCGTTTCGCGAGCAGCCTGAGCAAGTCCTCGAACGGCGCGGTCGTGGTCGATGCGCTGTTCCCGCCGGAACCCTTTGCGGAGCCAGTGACCGTCGCGCAGCCGGCGCCCGCGGTGGAGGACGTCGTTGCGCTGCTCCCCAAGCTCCGGCTCACCGCGCGTCTGCTGCTGGACGATGCCGGCGCTTCCGACCGCCTTGTCGAGCACACTTTGGAGCAGGCGCTTGAAGATATCGACAAAAGGCCCGAGGGGTCATCGATCGCCGAATGGCTGAACGCCATCATGCGCAAGATAGCGCGGCTGCGCGGAGCTTGCCTGCTGCACTGATCGCAGGCAGCCGAGCCGCCGGCGACCTGCGCTCGCCTGGCGACCAGCATTCTCAATGCGTCAGGCGGCTTCTGAGCCAGGCAATGATCCGGTTGCCTTTTACGATCCGACGGACCCGCGCGGCAGCCCAGCTGGCCTGCATCGTCGCGCCGGCATGGCAGCTGCACACGACATCATGCAATTGCCAATCGGACAATTCGAAAAAGCGCTTCGCCTCGCCGTAGGTGTCGGACTGCAAACCGGCCGCGCGCAGCAACGGATCATCGAAAGCAACCGCGAGCGGCGATCCGTCCGCCCGCACCTGTTCGCGAACCTCGGGATCGACATATTCAGTGCCCGTCAGCGCGGAGAGACACCGAAGCGGATTGCGGTCCAGCAGTTCCGCCCACCGCTCGATCCGCTGCGTTCTCGTGGCAAGGGGGATCAATCCAAGCCGGTCGACGACTGCCACCGATTGAAGTTCATATGAGGTCTGATGCTTCATTGCTGTCTCCTGTGGTTTTGGCGGCGACATCTGTACAGCGGCGCGGCAGACCTGCCGGGCCTGAAGCCCGCGCTTGCGAGGGACAGGCGCAGACCGATCAGCTGTTGCCCACCGATCTTCGACAAACGCCTGGCGTGGCGTCTGAAGCGAACCCGAACTGCCAGTCATCCCCTATGTTCCCGCCATCCTTCGCGACGAGCCTGGCCGGCAGCAAACGGAACTTCGTGCAGGTTGCAGGGTTAAACATCTGACCTGTCGCTGAACCGCGATGATGCCGTCACCCAACGGAACACTTCTTACAGCCCATTACAGCCCAGTTTGGAGGCTCGTAGCGGAATGGCCCGTTCCAAAGGTCTATCCAACCGCCATAACATCATCGTCATCGGCGCGTCGGCCGGCGGAATCGAGCCGTTGAAGCAGATCGTCGCCAACCTTCCGGCCGATCTGCCGGCGACCATCTTCGTCGTGTTGCATATCGGCCAGGTCAGCTGCCTGCCGGAGATCCTGGACCGCGCGGGCACGCTCGAAACGCAGTCGGCAACGAACGGCGAAGAGTTCAGGACCGGCTGCATCTATGTCGCGCCGCCCGGCTTCCATCTTCTCCTTCACGATGATCACATGATGCTGCGACGCGGCCCGCGCGAGAATCTTGCCCGGCCGGCCATCGACCCCTTGTTCCGCTCGGCGGCGCTGAGCTACGGCGCGAGTGTCATCGGGGTTCTGCTGTCGGGCGCGCTTTCCGACGGCACCGCCGGGTTGAGGGCCGTCAAGTCCGTCGGCGGGCTGGCAGTCGTCCAGCACCCCAAGGACGCGCTGGTGCCGGCGATGATTGAAAGCGCGCTGCGCTATGTCGAGGTCGACCACTGCCTGCCCGCTGCCGAGCTCGGCCCTTTGCTGGCAAAACTTGCGGTCGAGCCGGCCGGAGAATCCTTTCCTCCCCCGCCGGCAGTTAGATTGGAAGCGGCTATTGCCGCGCAGGAGCATTCGACGATGCAGGAAGCGGATCGACTTGGCGAATTGTCGGTGTTTACATGCCCGGAATGTCACGGGCCGTTGTGGGAGATCGAAGACGGTGACATGCTGCGCTATCGGTGCCATACCGGGCATGCCTTCACCGCCGACGCGGTGATGGAGGTGCAGGCGCAGGAGGCCGACGAGATCCTGTGGAGCCTGCTTCGCTCGCATCAGCAGCGGGCAGCGTTTGCCAAGCGGATGGCAGAGCGGGAGCGGGTGAAGCTCCGCTCCGGACTCGCCGCCGAAATGGGCAGGCGGGCGAAGGAATATGAGGCGGATGCCGCTGTGATCGAACGCATCCTCGAAAGCAGGCGGGTTCAGGCAAGGGATAATGGCGAAGTCAGCGCGGAAGGCAAGTACTCACAAGGCAAGGGTTAGTTCGCGCGACGACGAAAAACAGCCGGCGTCCTTCCCCATTGTCGGCATCGGCGCATCGGCGGGTGGCATCGCGGCATTGCGGAGCTTTTTTCCCGAGGTGCCCGCCGACAGCGGCTTCGCCTATGTCGTCATCCAGCATCTCGACGCCGAGCATGAAAGCGCGCTTGCCAGCATCATCCAGCGCTCAACCGCGATCGAAACGCAAACAGTCGCCGAGAGCGTCGAGGTCAAACCCGACAACATCTATGTGATCCCGCCAGGTGTTTCGGTGAGGATTGAAAAGCGGCACTTTCACTTGGTCAAAATCGCGGCCGCGCGCGACAGACGGGCGCCGATCGACGATTTCTTCATCTCGCTTGCGCAGGAGCAGGCCGAGAACGCCGCCGGGATCATTCTTTCCGGAACCGGCAGCGACGGCACTGTCGGCTTGAGGGCCATCAAGGAGCGCGGCGGACTGACGCTTGCGCAAGAGAGCGCCGAATATGACGGCATGATGCGCAGCGCCGTCCAGAGCGGCCTGGTCGACATGGTGCTGCCCGCGGATGAGATGGCCGGCAAGCTGGTCAGCTATTTCACCCACGCGAGCCGCACCGAGACCGAGCGGGACCGGCGCAAGCGCGAAGTGACCGAACAGCTTTCCCGCATCGCCGCCCTGCTTCGCTCGCGCACAGGCCATGATTTCAGCGGCTATAAGGACAACACCATTTTGCGGCGCATCCAGCGCCGCATGCTGGTGCTGCAGATCGACGATCCCACCGTCTTCTACGAGCGACTACGCGAGGACCCGCAGCAGGTCGATCTTTTGTTCCAGGACCTGCTGATCGGCGTCACCAGCTTCTTCCGCGACCCGCAGGCTTTCGACGCTCTCGAGCGTGTGGTCATTCCCCGGCTGTTCGAGAACCGCAAACCCAGCGAGACGATCAGGGTATGGGTGCCGGGCTGCGCCACCGGCGAGGAGGCCTATTCGATCGCCATGCTCTTGAAAGAAAACGCGCCGCGCGGCGCCGCCTCGCCCAACTTACAGATCTTCGCCACCGACATCGACGAGCGCGCGCTGGAAGTAGCGCGCGCCGGCCGCTACTCGGCGACGATCGCGCCGGACATAACGCCGAAGCGGCTGAAGGAGTTCTTCTCGCGCGAGGACGGTACGTACCGAATTTCCGCCGACCTGCGGGAGATCTGCCTGTTTTCGGTGCACAATCTCTTGCGCGATCCGCCCTTTTCGAAGCTCGACCTGATCGCTTGCCGCAACCTTTTGATCTACATGGGCCCGGAACTGCAGGAAAAGATCGTCCCGATCTTTCACTACGCATTGCGCAACAACGGCTATCTCCTTCTCGGTTCCTCGGAGAACGTCACGCGCCATCCACAGCTGTTCTCGACGGTGGATAAGACAAGCCGCATCTTCCAGAGGCGCAATGGGGCCACCGCACATCGGTTGCCGGAATTCCCGCTCGTTACCGCGGCGAGATCGACGGATCCAAGTGCGCGCCGGCGGGCAACGGCCGGAACCCTGCAGGAAATCGCGGAGCGTTTGCTCGTCGAGCGCTATTCGCCGGCCTATGTGATCGTCAATGCCGCCGGCGAGATGATGCACAGCTCAGGCGGCACGGGAAAATATCTGGAGCTCGCTGCCGGCGCCCCCACCCACAACGTCTTTTCCATGGCGCGTCGCGGGTTGCGCATGGATCTGAGGGCCGCGCTCCACAAGGCCGTAAGCACCGGACAGGTGGCGGTCCAGAATAAGATCAGCATCGGTACCAATGGCGGGCGTCAGACGATCAGCCTGGCTGTGCAGCCGCTGCCGGGCGATGGTTCTTCCGACCCGCTCTTTATGCTGGTCTTCCGGGATGTCGGCGGGATCAAGCCGGAAGCCGAGGACGAGGCCGTCCACACAACCGACGATGTCGAAAGCGCCAATGTCAGTCAGCTCGAAAGGGAGCTGAGGGAAACCAAGGAGCGCCTGCAGATTACGACGGAGGAGCTCGAATCCTCCAATGAAGAGCTGAAATCCTCGAACGAGGAGCTTTCCTCGATCAACGAGGAGCTGCAGTCGTCCAACGAGGAACTGGAAACCTCGAAAGAGGAACTCCAGTCGATCAACGAGGAGTTGCACACCGTCAATGCCGAGCTCAGTCTGCGCGTCGACGAGCTCACCCGCGCCAACAACGACATGGCGAACCTGCTCGAAAGCACGCAGATCGCCACCATTTTCCTCGACCGCGACCTCTGCATCAAGAACTTCACACCGACTGCGCGCGACCTGTTCCGGCTGGTGGAAAGCGATGTCGGACGGCCGCTGGCGCATGTCCGTCCGCGCTTCACGGCCGACGGCTTGCAGGCCGACATGGAACAGGTGCTGCAAAGGCTTGGCACGATCGAGCGGCAGGTCGAGGGCATGGACAACGGCCAGAGCTATATCATGAGGGTGCTGCCCTACCGGACAGTCGACAATATCATAGCGGGCATCGTCGTCACCTTCGTCGACGTCACCCAGATCACGCAGGCCGAGAAAAGGATCGGCGCGCTCTCGCATGACCTGCGCAACCGCGTCGAAAGCCTGGGAGCCCTGCTCGACCTCGTGCCGATCGGCATCTTCATCGCAGAGGATGGCGCCGGCGTGGAAATCCGCGCCAACCGGCGCGCAGCGGAGCTGTTGGGTCGGCCCGCTACCGGCACCAAGCCGATATCCGTGCCCGCAATCCTGCCGCTGACGCTCAATGGAACCAAGGTGGGCACCGATGACCAGCCACTGCTCAAGACAATGCGCACCGGCAGGGCAATTCCCGGCTATGAAGCGAGTATCCAGCATGAAGACGGTACCGCTATCGACGTCATGATGTCGGCCAACCCGCTGTTCGACGAAAAGGGCAAGGTCCGCGGCGCCATCGCGGCGCTGGTCGACATATCCAGCCACAAGGAGGCCGAGCGCAGCCAGGAAAGGCTGCTGCACGAATTGCAGCACCGCGTGAAGAATATCCTGGCCACGGTCACCGCGCTGACGTCCCGCATGGTTCGCACATCCAGTTCGATGAGCGATTTTTCCACGTCCTTCCAGCAGCGGCTGCAGGCAATGGGTCGAACGCACGACGTGCTGTCTTCCTACAACTGGACAGATGCCGATCTCGAGCAGTTGCTGCGGGCAGTGCTGTCGCCTTACAGCAGCAAGGAGCGCCAGAATATCATCATCCTCGGAAGCCCTTTGCAGCTAGGCGCGAGCGCGGCCGCGACACTCGGCATGGTGTTCTTCGAGCTTGCCAGCAATGCCGCGAAATACGGGGCCCTATCGACAGAGGACGGTCGCGTCGAAGTAGCCTGGAACACCGACAAACCGGGCAATCTGTCAATCCGCTGGAGGGAAATCGACGGACCTGTGGTCGAAGAACCGCCAAGGCGGAATTTCGGAACGAGCTTCATCCAGCAAAGTTTGGAGTACGAGCTGGGAGGGAAGGTCGACCTGAGGTTCGAACGCTCCGGACTTGAATGCGACATAGAAATTCCGCTGGCGTCAGGCACAGGTCGCTGACATTTGCCGCTGAGCGATGAGGAGTGGACACAACATGCTCTTGTCCGGCCTGAATGTCCTTGTGGTCGAGGACGTATTTATGCTTGCGGAGGACCTCACCGACCAGTTGACCCAAGCAGGATGCACAGTGATCGGCCCGGCACCCACGGTCAGACAGGCGCTTGCACAAATCGAGGGCGTTGCTCTGGACGGAGCCGTGCTGGATGTGAACCTTCGAGGCGAGCAAAGCTTTCCCCTGGCCGAGCATCTCACGCTCGGCGGTGTCCCTTTCATTTTCCTCACCGGCTACGACAGCGTCACCGTCTTTCCCGACCGGTTTCGCGACAAGCCCAAGCTGTCGAAGCCGGTCGATTACAACCTGTTGATCGAAGCGGTGTCGCGGTTCCGCAAGAGCGATGCGCCGGGCTGAGAAAGCCTCATCTACGAGATGGTGCGATCGCCTACCAACCGGCTCGCAAGTTCGACCAGATGCCGGATCGGCGCAGGCTTCGGCAGAAAAGGCGCGCCGTGGAAGACAGGCGACTGGAAGGCCGGATCGTAGCCCGAATGGACGACGAAAGGCACACCCGCCTCCTTGAGGCGAGCGGCGGCGGCCCCCCGTTGGCCGTCGAGCAATTGGATGTCGATGATGGCCAGATCGGGCTGGTTGTTGTCCAGCCAGGTCGCGGCTGCCCGTTCCGAGGCCACGCAGGCCACCTCGAAGCCGAGCGCTTTTAAGCCATCCGCCACATCGCAAGCGATCAGATATTCGTCTTCAATGATCAGTGCCAGGGGCGCTTGCATGACGATCTCCTCTGGCACGCTTACGTCCTCCTGGCAAACGGCTTGTTGTACTCCGCCGGCCAGGGAAGCGCACGACATTTCGCCCGCAAACGGCTGCGCGGCTGCCGATGGGATTCGGGCCGGCTTGGTCCAAGCCTGCGTCCTCGCCGCGGCTGAGTTGGATCACGTCGAGGTCTGACAAGGCCGCGCGGGCCTCGAACAGGCGAAGAAATTCCGGCCTCAGCCCATCGCGTCGTGCGACGGCAATCGCGTGCAGGGGCATAAAGGTCTCTATCGTCCGATCCTTCACAGACTTGCCTCCATCACAATGCGGCGACGGACTTTTCCCGCCTTGCCTCATCGAAAGCGACCGACAAGATTACATCGCCGTCGCCGCCGCGAACCCGAACCGCCCAGCCCTCCCGCGAGCTTCGTCCCGGTATCGAGGATACAAAGCTCCCCTGCTCCCGAAAGTTCCGCCCGTGTTCAACAATCGACTTGGATAGCCGCGCCTGACATCCCGCAATGCTCGCGATGAACTCGAAGGCAGCGCCCCGATCGATATCCGTCTTAATGGTGCGGTTGGAACAGCGGGGCCGGAAGCAGGTTTGGAAACAAAGGAGGCGCCGAATGTCACCCAACCAACGCACGCCCGCCGAAGCCCGCGGCGAAATCCAGGCCGGCAGGACGCAGGACAAGACCCCTGGGTTCGACCCTGCGGCGGCGCCGCAGGAGACGGATGCCGAGGCCGGCGATGTCCCGACTTCCGCCAAGCCGGCAGGGCCGCGCGAACCGAGCTTCACCAATCAGGCAAGCTTTGCCAACGCGATGCGGCCGCCAGAGAACGCGCCCGGCCTGCAGCCGCGCAGGAACGGCCCGGTGCTGGTGATCGTGGCGCTGGTCGTCCTGGCCGCGGTTGTGTTTCTGCTCGCCGCGATCTTCCGCCAGGTATGAAAGGAACATCGTTTCCCGTCCCGGGTTTGATAGCGCAAGGAGGTAATTGCGATGCCGCGCTTGAGAAGTTTGTTTCGTCATCTATGGCGCTGGAAAGCACAGCCGACCACGGACCCGTCTCCGGTGGACGCCATCGTGCGGCTGCTCCGCGACGCCGAAAAGCAAGGCAGGTCCCGGCGTTCGGGATAACGGCTGAAAGCATCCCTCGGCTAGCGTCTCCGGCGGATCGAGCGGTCGCCGCAGTCAGTCCTCGTCATAGATATGCTCGTGGATGATGCCGAGGATCTGCAGCTTCACCGTTTCGCGGGCCTCCGGCCGCACGAAGGGCATCAGAAGGTCGACCGTCTCCTCCACCCGCCGCGGCAGGTCGGCGCTCGGATCGCTCAGATAACTGCCATGGGCGTACAGGTTTTCGGTCAGCTTCTTGTTCAGGTCGGAAAAGAGTCCCATAGCCATTGCTCCTTGCTGATCCAACAGCCGGAGCGCCTACGCGGTTCCCTCTGCCGACGCCATTCGCGAAAACCCTGCGCCGGGGATGGCTACAGCCTGACCTCTGCCGCGCGCCCTTGCAGGGCCGCCTCCACCACGGCGCCGTGACGCCAGGTTTTCGGCCTCTCAACCTTTCTGGCTGCGCTCGACGAATTTGTTGAAGCGGCTCGTTCCACCGCTGCCGGCTTCATCTTGATGCAGGAAGGCGAGATCGTTCTCGTCGAAGATGCGGAAGAATTCGTCCCATCCGATCGGCTCGAGCGTGTCTTCGGGCTCGCCGAAATCGATGCGCAGAATGCCGCCCTTGCCTTTCGTGCGAACGACAGCCGGCTGGCCATTCCGTTCTTCTACCCACTTGCGGATTTCGTCGTGGTTGGTGGTCGTCTTGGCCTCGGACATGGACTTTCCTTTCTGCAGCGGGGACCGATGAGCGGTCCTAACGGCAGCCAACAGGCAATGTTCCAGATGGTGGAACGGCTCCCTGTCGAAGCTGCCGCACCTCCTGCGACGGGAACTTTGTTGAAGCAGGGAACAAACCTTTTGCCGCGCAGTTCGGGGCGCCGAAGCCAAGTCCGCAAGGGAGTCATCGTGAAACGTGTATTGGTTACGGGAGGTTGCGGCTTCATCGGCCGCCACGTCGCCCAGGAACTCACCGACCATGGTTATCAGGTGCGCCTGCTCGATGCGCTTGTCGATCAGGTGCACGGCGCCGAAGCCATCAACCTCCCTGCGGGGGCCGAGCTGATCAAGGGCGACGTGCGCGACCGCGACACTGTCACTGAGGCGGTTTCCGACGTCAGTGCCGTCATCCATCTGGCGGCCGAGGTTGGCGTCGGCCAGTCCATGTACGAGATCGCCCGCTATGTCGGCGCGAACGATCTCGGCACCGCGGTGCTGCTAGAGGCATTGATCAAGCGTCCGGTCGAGCGGATCGTCGTGGCGTCCTCCATGAGCATCTATGGCGAAGGCCCCTATCAGACTCCGGACGGCGAGCGGATCGACAATGCGCGCCGAACGCCTGCCGATATAAGAGAGGGCCGCTGGGATTTGGTATCGGCGACCGGCCAAGCACTGTCGCCTCTTCCGACGGACGAAGAGAAGCGGCCCGATCTCGCCTCGATCTACGCGCTGACCAAATACGCGCAGGAACGCGCGGTGCTGATCTTCGGCCAGGCCTACGGCGTCGATGCCGTTGCACTGCGCCTGTTCAACGTGTTCGGCGTCGGACAGGCGCTTTCCAATCCCTATACCGGGGTCCTCGCCAATTTCGCTTCGCGCCTCGCCAATGGCAAACAGCCGACGATCTTCGAGGACGGCGAGCAGAAGCGCGATTTCGTCCATGTGCGCGATGTCGCCACCGCGTTCCGCCTGGCGCTGGAGCAACGCCAGGCAGCCGGCCACGCCATCAACATCGGCAGCGGCCGAGCCTATTCGATCAGCGAGGTGGCCCGGCTGCTTGCCAAGGCCATGGGCGTTCCGAAGCGCCCCGCCGAAATTCTCGGCAAGGCGCGCTCCGGCGATATACGCAACTGCTTCGCCGACATTGCCAAGGCGCGCGAATTGCTCGGCTTTGAGCCGAAGCATCGACTGGAAGATTCGCTCGGCGAATTCGCGGCATGGGTTCGCAACAGCGTCGTTATCGACCGCGGCGCCGACATGCGGCGCGAGCTGGAAGAGCGGGGATTGGTCTCATGACCCAGGGCCACCGCCATTCGCGCAAGGCACCGATAGCCGTCATTGGCGGCAGCGGCTTCATCGGCTCCAACCTGGCCGACAGCCTGCTATCCGATGGCGAGGCCGTGCTGGTCGTCGACAATCTCGGTCGCCCAGGCGTCGAGCAGAATCTCGACTGGCTGGCGCAAAAGCATGGCGACCGGCTGAGCGCCAAAATCGTCGACATACGCGATGCCTGCGCACTGGCAGCGGCGCTGGCGCCGGCAAAGGCGATCTTTCACCTCGCCGCCCAGACCGCCGTGACGACCAGCCTGACCGATCCCGCGCAGGATTTCGACATCAACCTCAAAGGCACGTTCAACGTGCTGGAGACCGCTCGCAGCACCGGCGCCCCGGTAGTCTTCGCCAGCACCAACAAGGTCTATGGCAGCCTGCCCCAGATCGCGGTGCGGCAAGTCGACGATCGCTACGAGCCGCTCGACGAGAAGGTGCGCGCGAGCGGGGTCGATGAGAAGGTAGGCCTTGATTTCTGCACGCCCTATGGCTGCTCGAAGGGCGCGGCCGATCAGTATGTGCTCGACTACTCCAAATCCTACGGACTGCCGACAGCGGTGCTGCGCATGAGCTGCATCTACGGGCCGCGCCAGTTCGGTACCGAAGACCAGGGCTGGGTCGCGCATTTTCTTCTCAGCGTCTTGTCCGGCCGGCCGATTACCATTTACGGCGACGGCAGGCAGGTGCGCGACATCCTGCATGTGTCCGACGCCGTAGCCGCCTATCGCGGCGTGTTGGCCAAGATTGACGACCTCAAGGGCCAGGCGTTCAACCTGGGCGGCGGCCCGAGCAATGCTGTCAGCCTGCGCGTGCTGCTGGCGGAGATCGCCGACATGACGGGCAGCGACGTCGCGCTTCGCCACGACCGCGAGCGCGTTGGCGACCAACCCTTCTTCGTCGCCGACACGCGCAAGCTGCAAGCAGCGATCGGCTGGCAGGCGCGTGTCCCATGGCGCGAAGGCGTCTGCGATCTCGCCAGCTGGCTGCTGCGGCATCGGCTCCAACCGCACCCCGAAGCCACGAGGTACGTCGCATGAAGGTAGCCCTGGTCAATCCTCATTGGACATACGAGCACAGCATCTATTTCGGCTGCCGCCAGCCGCATCTGCCGCTGGAGCTCGGCTACTCGAAGGCGATGCTGGAAGCCGAAGGGCACGACGTGCTGATGCTGGACGGCTTGCTGCAAGGGCTGGACAACGCCGCCCTTGCGGAAAGCGTTGCGGCTTTCGCACCGGACATGACCGTCGTGACAACCGCGCCGACCTATCTGTTCTGGCGCTGCGCGCCGCCCGAGCTGCGCGTGCCGGCGGAATTCCTCAATCATCTCGCCGGGCGCGGCGGACGCACGGTGGCGGTCGGACCGCATGGCTCGGCGACGCCGGCGCCGACCCTGCGCAAGCTCGGCGTCGATGTCGTCGTGCGCGGTGAATGCGAGGAGGTCGTGACGGAGCTTGCACGGCAGAGCGACTGGAGCAAGATTGCGCATACGGCCCGGCTCCAGGACGACTTTCCAGCGTGCAATGGCGGGGTGCATGCCAGCCCGTTCGTCGATCATCCTGCGCTCGCCTGGCCGTCCGACTGGATCGCCGCGCATGGCCACCACCACCACAGGTTCGATGCCCACCAGAAGGGCGCCGGCGCCGAGGTGGAAGCGTCGCGCGGCTGCCCCTATAATTGCAGCTTCTGCGCCAAGATCGATTTCCGCGATGCCTATCGGCGCAGAAAGCACGATGCCGTCATGGCCGAGATCGACGGTTTGATCGCTCAAGGGGTCGGCTACATCTATTTCATCGATGAAATCTTCCTGCCGCAAAAGGCGTTGCTGGAAGCGCTGGTCGACCGCGATATCCAGTTCGGTGTCCAGACCCGCATCGACCTGTGGAAACCGGACCTGCTCAAGCTGCTCGGCGAGGCTGGCTGCGTCTCGATCGAAGCCGGCCTTGAAAGCCTGACCGTCGAGGGCCGTGCGATGCTCGCCAAGCGCTGCCGGCTCGGCACGGAGGACCTGGCTGCGCTTTTGGTCGATGCCCGTCGCCATGTGCCTTTCGTTCAGGCCAATCTGATCGGCGTGGTCGAGGACGACCCGGCGCTGGTGGACCATTGGCGCAAGCACCTCATCGATCACGGCGTTTGGGCGAACGAGCCCGTGCCGCTCTATCCCTACCCGAGTTCGCCCAGCTATCGCGAACTCTGGGGCGAACCCGACGATACTGCCTGGGAGCGAGCGCATGAGCACTACCTCGCCTCCTTCCGATCCTTCAGCGACATCCAGGACCAGCGTCCGCATGCGCTGGCTGAGTTGGAGTCCTCATGCTGCAATCACTGACCCATTGTCCGCGGCGCATTCTGATGACGACCGACGCCGTCGGCGGAGTCTGGCGCTATTCGCTCGATCTGGCGCGAGAGCTGGCGGCCAGCGGCGACAGCATCGTGCTTGCCGGGCTGGGACCCGAACCTTCCCCCGAACAGGCCCGGGAGGCGCGGTCCTTCGCCACGCTGGTTTGGCTGAGATGCCCGCCGGACTGGATGACGCGCGACACGAAAGATCTCGACCGGTTGCCCGGCGAATTGCAGGAGCTTGCGTCGGACTATGCAATCAATCTCATACACCTCAATGCGCCGGCGCAGGCAGCCGGTCTCGAGCTGACTTGTCCAATCGTCGCGGTATCGCATTCCTGCGTGGTCACATGGCTGCATGCAGTGCGGGCGCAAGCGCCCGAGGGCGATTGGGCTTGGCAACGAGAGCGCAACCGGGCCGGATTCGACCGCGCCGAAGCCATTGTCGCGCCGAGCCGAAGCCATGCCGCCATGCTCGGAGCCTGCTACGGCCCGATCGCGGGCTTGAGCGTCGTCCACAATGGCGCGCTCCCCGGCCCGACAGGCGCGCACCGTGAGTCCTTCGTTCTCGCTGCCGCCCGCTGGTGGGACGAGGGTAAAAACGGGTTGGCGCTCGATGCCGCGGCTGCCTTGTGTGGTCCTCCCGTTTTCGCCGCAGGCGAAACGGAAGGCCCGGACGGACAGCGCCTGTTCTTCGACAATTGCATCTCGCTCGGCTCGATCAGCCATTGCGAGGTTCGGCAATTGATGGCGCGAGCCAGCATGTTTGTCTCGCCGTCCATCTACGAGCCTTTCGGGCTGGCCGCTCTGGAGGCAGCCTCTGCGGGCACCCCCCTGGTGTTGGCGGATATCGCGACCTACCGCGAGATCTGGGACGGCGCAGCGACGTTCTTCGACGCGCGCGATCCCCACGCGCTTGCCGGCTGCATCGCCAGGCTCTCGCGTGACGAAAGCTTGCGGCGCCATTTCGGTCAGCGCGCCGCCCGAAGGGCGCGCAAATTCTCGCTCGGCGCCCAGGCGGCGCGGATGCGCGAGGTCTACGATCGGGCGGCGACGGCCATGGCAGGGCTTTGACCATGCGCTTCCTGTTTTACACCCACTCCGCCGTTTCCGACTGGAATCACGGCAACGCGCATTTCCAGCGCGGCATCATGCGCGAGCTCGTCGCGCGCGGACATGAGGCGGTCGCGCTGGAACCCGCCGACGGCTGGAGCCGATCGAATCTGCTTGCCGAGCAAGGCCCTTTCGCTGTCGAGCGCTTCCGCAAGGATTTCCCGGAGCTGATGGCGCTGACCTATGGCCCCGGCTTCGCGCACGAAGCCTGGCTCGCCGGCGCGGATGTCGTGATCGTCCACGAATGGACGGACAAGGATCTTGTCGCGCGCATCGGACAGGCCCGAGCCTACGGCAATTTCACGCTCCTGTTCCATGACACCCATCATCGCGCCGTATCGGCGACGCAGGCGATAGCGGCACTTCAGCTCGAGCACTATGACGGGGTGCTGGTCTTCGGCGAGGTGCTGCGCGAGAGCTATCTTCGCGCCGGCTGGGGCAAACGGGTCTTCACCTGGCATGAGGCGGCGGACGACCGGCTGTTCAAGCCGTGCCCGGATGTCGAGCCCGTCTCCGACCTCGTCTGGATCGGCAATTGGGGCGACGACGAACGCAGCGCCGAGATCGCCGAGTTCCTGATCGAGCCGGCGAGCGCTCTCGCGCTGTCGGGAACCGTGCACGGCGTGCGCTATCCGACCGATGCCCGAGCCGCGCTTGCCGAGGCAGGGCTGCGCTATGATGGCTGGATTGCCAATGCCGACGTGCCGAAGAGCTTCGCCCGGCATCGCGTCACCATGCACATCCCCCGCAGGCCTTATCGGGAGAGCCTGCCCGGCATTCCGACCATACGCATGTTCGAGGCGATGGCCTGCGGCATTCCGCTGGTCTCGGCGCCATGGTCGGATGTCGAAGGACTGTTCCGTGCCGGCACGGATTTCCTGTTCGCCCGGAACGGCGCCGAGATGCGGGGTCACCTTCGCGACGTGCTGAACGACAGCCAGCGTGCGGAGGCGCTGGCCGCGTCCGGCCGGGAAACCATCCTTGCGCGCCACACATGCCGGCACCGCGTCGACGAGTTGTTCGACATCCTCGCCGCATGCGGCAATCGCGAGGTCGCTGAAATCAAACCTGCAAGGGAGGCCGTCGCATGAAGATCGCCTTTTACGGATCGAGCCTTCTGTCGTCCTACTGGAACGGCGCGGCTACCTATTATCGGGGCTTGCTCAAGGCGTTGTCGAAGCGCGGCTATGACATCGTCTTCTATGAGCCCGACGTGTACGATCGCCAGAAGCATCGCGATATCGAGGCGCCGGACTGGTGCAGCGTCGTCGTCTACGAGCCGACAGCGCATGCGCTGATGCAGGTCGCCTCGCGCGCCGCGCAGGCAGACGTCGTGGTCAAGGCAAGCGGCGTCGGTTTCGAGGACGAGGCGCTGCTGCATGCGGTTCTCGACAACGCTCGCCCAGATGCGCTGACCGTGTTCTGGGACGTCGACGCGCCGGCGACCCTAAGCGAGCTGCGCAATCATGCCGAACATCCGCTGCATGAGGCGTTGAAGAGGATCGGCCTTGTGCTGACCTATGGCGGCGGCGATCCCGTGGTTTGGGACTATCGCGCGCTCGGCGCCGCGGAATGCGTGCCGATCTACAACGCGCTCGATCCTGAGACACATCATCCGGTCGCCGCAAATCCGCGCTTTGCCTGCGACCTAGCTTTCCTCGGCAATCGGCTGCCCGACCGCGAGGCGCGCGTCGACGCCTTCTTCTTCGATCCGGCCCGTGTGCTTGGCAGCCAACGCTTCCTGCTCGGTGGATCCGGCTGGGGCGACAAGCCCTTGCCGGCGAACATTTCGTGGCTCGGCCATGTCGGTACGCGCGATCACAACGCCTTCAACGTGACGCCGAAGGCGGTGCTCAACATCAGCCGCGACAGCATGGCGGCCAACGGGTTCTCGCCCGCGACACGCGTCTTCGAAGCGGCGGGCGCGGGCGCATGCCTGATCACCGATGCCTGGCTCGGCGTCGAGTTGTTCCTGACCCCAGGCGAAGAGATCCTGGTCGCGCGGGACGGTGCCGACGTCGCCGAGATCGTGCGCACGCTGACCCCGAAACGGGCGAAGGCGATCGGCGCCGCAGCGCTGCGGCGCGTTCTGGCCGAGCATACCTACACGCTGAGAGCCCGGCTGGTGGACGACATCTTCAAGGCGCATTTCGAGCGCCGGGCAGTGGAGGCCGCGGAATGACGAAACCGCTCGACATCGTTTTCCTCGGACTTTCGTTATCCTCATCCTGGGGCAACGGCCACGCGACGACTTTCCGGGGGCTGCTGCGCGCGCTCAACGAGCTCGGCCATCGCGTCACCTTCCTCGAACGCGACGTGCCCTGGTACGCGCATCACCGGGACCTGCGCGACCCCGATTTTTGCGACTTGCGCTACTACCAGACAGTCTCCGAGCTGCCCCGCAATCACCGGCAGGAGTTGCAGCGGGCCGACGCGGTGGTGATAGGCTCCTTCGTGCCGGAAGGCAGGGCCATCATCGACGACCTCGCTTCGCTGTGCACTGGACAGTTCTGCTTTTACGACATCGACACGCCAGTGACGCTGGCGCGGGTTGCCCAGGACGATTGCGATTACCTTGCCCGCAGGCAGATACCCTATTTCGACGTCTACTTCTCCTTCACCGGCGGGCCGACGTTGCAGCGCCTCAAATCGGAGTTCGACGCCCGCCGAACAGAGCCGCTCTACTGCTCGGTCGATCCAAAGCGACACCATCGCACCAGAGACGCGATCGAATGGGATCTCGGCTATCTTGGAACATACAGCGCCGACCGGCAGCTCGCCCTCGAAACGCTGCTGCTGGAGCCGGCGCGGCGCCTGCCGGAGCGCCGCTTCGTCGTCGCCGGCTCGCAATATCCGTCCGATATCGCCTGGCCGGACAATGTCGAGCGGATCGAGCACCTGCCGCCCACCGAACATGCCGCCTTCTACAGCCGCCAGCGTTACACGCTGAACCTCACGCGCGCGTCAATGATCGCGGCAGGATGGTCGCCCAGCGTGCGGCTCTTCGAGGCCGCTGCCTGCGGCACACCGATCATCAGCGACCGCTGGCCCGGTCTCGATGGCTTCTTCCCGGAATCGACGATCGAGACCGCGGCCAGTGCCGCCGACGTGCAGGAAATCCTCACAGCCAAATCGGAGCGGGCCAGACTCGATATGGCCCGTTCGGCACGCGAGGCGGTGCTTGCAAGCCACACCGGCGGCGCTCGGGCGCGTGAATTCGTTCTGGCTTTGACCCAGTCTGTCCATGCCCGCGCGGCGATCGATCTGAACGTGGAAAGTGCAGCATGAATAGCAGACAGGAGACTTTGCAGATGCGGCGATCAAGAAGGGTTCAGCAGACGCAGACGGCGCTTGTCGCCGGCGGTGCCGGTTTCCTCGGTTCGCATTTGTGCGAGGCCCTGCTTCATGACGGGTATCGCGTCATATGCGTCGACAACTTTCTTACCGGCCGAATGGAGAATGTCAGCACGCTGATCGGCCAAGCCCGGTTCCGGCTGATCGAGCAGGACGTTTGCGTCCCGCTGGAACTCGGCGAGACTGTCGACCGCGTTTTCAATCTGGCCTGCGCGGCATCGCCGCCCCGCTACCAGGCCGATCCGGTCCACACAACGCGCACCTGTGTGATCGGAACGCTCAATCTGCTCGAGCTCGCCGCAAGCAACGGCGCCCGCTTCCTGCAGGCGTCGACCAGCGAAGTCTATGGCGATCCGGAACAGCACCCACAGCGCGAGGACTATGTCGGCCATGTCAACTGCACAGGACCGCGCGCCTGTTATGATGAGGGCAAGCGCACCGCGGAGACGCTCTGCTTCGATTATCTGCGGGCCGAGATGGCCGATATTCGCATCGCTCGCATCTTCAACACCTATGGTCCCAGAATGGACCCGGCCGACGGCCGCATCGTGTCCAACCTGGTCATGCAAGCGATCGAGAAACGGCCGCTGACGATATTCGGCGACGGCCGGCAAACCCGGTCATTCTGCTATGTCAGCGACATGATCGAAGGATTGCGGCGCCTTATGGATGTGGATCCCAATCCGCGACAGCCGGTCAATCTGGGCAATCCCGGCGAGTTTTCGATCCTCGAACTGGCAAGGCTGGTTCGGGAACTGACCGGCACCAAATCGCCCGTGAAATTCCTGCCCTTGCCGCAGGACGACCCGCGCCGCCGGCGGCCCGACATAGGCCGCGCAAGGGCGCTTCTCGGCTGGTCGCCCAAGGTGCCTCTCAGGCAAGGCCTGCTGCAAACCATCGCCTTTTTCTCCAGCCTCGACGACCTCACGATGGAGCCGATCGCTCCGGTCAACAGGACTGAGGCCGGAAAAGTTCGGAACCTTCAGCTCTGAGGCGGTGGCTTCCTTCGCCGTAGCGGAACAACCGACCGGGATTGCGGTTGGACATGACAACCGTCATGGAGAAGAACTGTGCAGCCGAAGCGACCAATCAAGGACATCGACCAGATGGCGGCCGCCGAAACCGCCGCGTTCCTGCGGCGAGCCTCCATCACCTATCTCGAATGTTGCGTCAGCCTCATGATGACACATCTGCAGCGCGAGGAAGTGGCCACAATTCTGGAGCAGGAAGCGGACATGCTGCGCAGGCTGGACTGATCAGGTCCTCGCGCGCTCGATAAAACGCGAAAGCCCGGTTTCGTAGCGGTCGGCGGCGCGCGTTGCCCTTACCCGCTCATCGCCATGTGTTGACTGTCCGGCCATCGTCCATAGCCCAAGCTGGAAGGCGAGATAGCAGGGCTCCATGTAGTCCACCAAGGAATGATCGACGGCACGCGACATTTCTGCCTCGATGCCTTGGATGAGCCGCGAAAGCTCGGCGTCGGAAAGCCGATATTCCACTGTCGCGCCTGCAATGTCCCACGCTATGTCCTGACAGCCGACAATCTCATGCGAGCGGCAATGGTCGACGGCGTCCGTCTTGAGCAGGGTTCCGTCCGGCTGAACCAGAACTTCCCACGGGTGCAGGCGTCCGTCGATCTCGATCCTCCGCAGGAACGGGTGTGAAGAGTGGCGGGCGAACCAACCCTTTAATGTTTCGGCCGGCCCTTCCCCCAGGGCTTCCCTGCAGTTTTGCACGGCCATGTCCGCAAGCCCATCCAGCGACGCGCCGGCCTCTTCGGTCGGCAACTCGGCAGCGCGCCAGCCGAGATAGCGTCCAAGCCATTCGACCAGCAGGTCCCTGGCCATCTCTGTCCGATCCAGCCTGTCCGCCTCTGTCCAACGCTCGATCAGGAAGCCGTGGCAGAGTCCGGCAGGCTGCGTTCCAAAACCGGCCCTGTGCGCCGACCTCGCCGTGTGCAGCTTGTGCTGCCCGGTCCCGCCGAGACCGGCGAACTTGACCAACCAACGCTCCGTGCCCGCCAGTGCCATGAATTTTCGCCGCCCAAAGCCGGCAAACACCGGAGGCCAATGCTCCGGCGGCGTGGAAATATGCTTGCGCCATTCGCCGCCGGAAATCTCGCTGAGTTCTACATCGGCCTTGCCGAGCAGGTTCGCCACCCAGTGGCGAAGGTTCGGCGCGACGCATCCATCGAAGGCTGCTTCGAAATCCGCGACATGGCGCGAGCAGTGGCTCCAAATAGCCTGCATGTCTGCCGAAGCTTGCACGCCCGGCCCGCCGCGGTGGCTCGGGAACAGATGAATGCGCTCCTGGTCGATGCCCTGCCGGCTCAGCCAGGCAACGACAGCATGAAAGGAACTGCCGGAGAGGCCCGGACCTTCATCAACGATGGCAAATTTGGCATGAGGTCTGTCGCGCCAGCCGCCGAGGAGTTCGGGCGCGGCGCATATGTGGCGGCTAAACGGGTGCCCGATCGGCCTCACACTGACAGGCGGCGGCGCATGCAGCGCGGCGGCGACCATCGCCGCGAGGCCGAGACCGATGCCGCGGATCCCGATGACGCAGGTGTTTGCGTCGAGGCCGGACTGCAGCGCCGCAAGCAGATAGGTTTCCGGATATAGCGCATAAAGCGCGTAGCCTTCGGCCGGGCCGGTGATTATTTCGCCGCTACAGCCGATCGTGGCAAGCTTCGCAAGCAGCAACGGGTCGAGCACTCCGCTCCGGACAAATCCCTGTTGCCAGGATCGCAGCACTTCCTCCGACAACTCGACGAGAATTTCCGACCCCAGTTTCTGGGTCGACGAATTGCAATCGGCACCCCTGGTCTCGAATTCCGCATCGGCAAGGCCTTGCATAAGTTCGGAGGCGCCGACGAAAAGATCGACCACGGCGGCGTGACGTTCGATACCGGCGGGCAGATCGCCGATTGCTGCCGCTGCGACCAAGGCAGCTTCCCTGAGCTGTTGTGCGCTGCGCGTTCGCTTGTGGTCGCCGAAGACGATCATGCGGCTCCTATCCCCCTGTCTGGCCGCCAACGCGAAGCGGCGCCTCTTTGATCCGAGATCCGGCTCAGCAATTTTTCGCGGCGCGAAGGAACATTCGAGGTCGCTCCCGGTTCGGCGCGAGGAACTTACCTCCAGCAAAGAGGCAGCGGTTTCGTGACATCGAAGAAAGTTCGTATCGGCATCGTTGGCGTGGGCAATTGCGCGTCATCTCTTGTGCAAGGTCTCTCCTACTACCGCCACGCCAACGGCAACGAGCCGATCCCCGGGCTGATGCATGCCGACCTCGGCGGCTATCATGTCGACGACATTGAGGTCGTCTGCGCCTTCGATGTCGCGAAAAACAAGGTTGGGCGCGATGTGGCGGAAGCGATCTACACCGCGCCCAACAACACCTTCCGTTTTGCTGATGTCGCGCCGACCGGCGTTCGTGTGGAGCGCGGCCCAACACTCGACGGCATCGGCAAATATCTGCGAGACGAGATCGAAGAGTCGGATGAACCAGTCGCAGACGTAACCGCCCGGCTCCGGCGAAGCGGGGTCGAGGTGCTGATATCCTATCTTCCGGTCGGCTCCGAACAGGCGACGCACTTTTATGCCGAATGCGCGCTTGAGGCCGGCTGCGCCTTCGTCAATTGCATCCCTGTCTTCATCGCCTCGCGGCCGGAATGGCGCCAGCGCTTCGAGGAGCGCGGTCTTCCCCTCGTCGGCGACGATATCAAGAGCCAGGTCGGCGCAACCATCGTGCACCGGCTGCTCGCCAATCTCTTCCGGGAGCGCGGCGTGCGCATCGATCGCACCTATCAGCTCAACTTCGGCGGCAACACCGACTTCCTCAACATGCTTGAGCGCGAGCGGTTGGTATCGAAAAAAATTTCCAAGACGCAATCCGTCACCAGCCAAATCGACGTCCCGCTCGAGGCCGGCAACATCCATGTCGGCCCCAGTGACCATGTCCCGTGGCTGACTGACCGCAAATGGGCCTATATACGGGTCGAAGGCACCACCTTCGGCGGCGTGCCGCTCAATGCCGAGCTCAAGCTGGAGGTCTGGGATTCGCCCAATTCCGCGGGCGTGGTCATAGACGCCGTCCGCTGCGCAAAGCTGGCCCTCGACCGTGGCATTGCCGGCGCGCTCACAGGCCCCAGCAGCTACTTCATGAAGTCGCCGCCCCAGCAGTTCACCGACGCCGAGGCGCGCCTGCGCACATTGGCCTTTATCGCCGGCGGGGACGAGCCGTTGCTCGATGCCGCCGAATGACCACGACTTTCTTTCTCATCCGCCACGCGGCACATGATCATGTCGGCTGCTATTTGGCCGGGCGGCTCGAAGGCGTTCGCCTCGACGAAGCCGGCCAGGCCCAGGCGCTGCAGCTCGCGCGCCGCATGGCACGTGAGCCGCTCGCGGCAATTTTCAGCAGCCCGCGCGAGCGCGCGCTGGAGACCGCAAAGCCGATTGCGATCGCCTGCGAGGTCGAGAAGATCGCGATCTGCAAGGAACTCGACGAGATCGACTTCGGCGAATGGTCCGGCAAGACCTTCGAGGAATTGAACGGCGACGCAAGCTGGCGCCTTTGGAATGACCAGCGCCAGAGCGCCCGCACGCCGAGCGGCGAGACCATGCTGGATGTGCAGCACCGAATCGTCGGTCTGATGGATGCGTTGCGCGAAAACGGCCAGGGCCAATGTATCGGCCTGGTCAGCCATGCCGATGTCATCAAGGCGGCCGTCTGCGCGATTCTCGGCCTGCAGCTCGGCGACTGCTTCCGCTTCGATATCGCGCCGGCCTCGGTCACCACAGTCGTTCATGGCGACTGGGGTTCCAAGCTCATCCGCCTCAACGAACTCCCCTGACGGAGCGGCTGGCTATGCGCATGGTCATATTCGGTCTCACCGTCACGTCTTCATGGGGCAACGGCCATGCCACGCTCTGGCGTGGGCTGATAGGCGCTCTGGCCCCATTTGGCTGGTCGATCAGCTTCTTCGAGCGCGACACGCCCTATTACGCCGGTGCCAGGGACCTCGACCGGCTCGATGCTTGCAACATCATTCTCTACCCGGACTGGGAGAGTATCCGCCATGAGGCCGAGGCCGCAATACGGCAGGCCGACGTGGTCATAGTCACCTCTTATTGTCCGGACGCCGTAAGGGCCTCGCGGCTCGCCAACGAGAGCTGCCGCGGGCTGAAGGTGTTCTACGATCTCGATACACCGGTAACGCTGGCGAGAATCGAGCAAGGTGACTATCCGGCCTATTTCGAGCCGGATGGCCTGCGCGATTTCGACCTGATCCTGAGCTATACCGGAGGACCGGCGATCGATGCGCTGAAGCGTATTCTCGGCGTGCGCCATGTCCTGCCGCTATACGGACATGTCGACCCCAACCGGCACCAGCCGGCCCGGCCACGGTCCGAGTTCGCCGGCGATCTCTCCTATCTCGGAACCTATGCCGAGGACCGGCAGGCGGCCGTGGAAAGACTGCTCGTAGCTCCAGCGGCCCAACTGCCGAACCGCCGCTTCATCATCGGCGGCGCACAATATCCAGCGGACTTTCCATGGAGCGGCAATATCTTCTTCGTCAGGCACCTGCCGCCCGCGGATCACCCCGCCTTCTTTTCCTCCTCGCGCCTGACGCTGAACGTCACCCGCGAGGCGATGGCGCGCAAGGGCTGGTGCCCGTCAGGCCGGCTGTTCGAGGCAGCCGCCTGCGGCGCCGCGATCATCTCCGACGATTGGGCCGGCCTCGACAGCTTCTTCACGCCCGGCAGCGAGATTCTGTTGGCACACACCACCGGCGACGTCGTCGCCGCGCTTGGCCTGTCGGACAACGAAATCGAGGCGCTTGGCCGCCGCGCCCGTGAACGCGTCCTCGACGAGCACACGTCCGCGCACCGCGCCGCCGAACTCGATCGCATCTTGAACGCCGCCGCGTCCATGGCAGGTGGAGCAATGGAGGAAGCCGTCTGATGTTGGGGATCGTGCCTGCCGCAGGCCGCGGCAGCCGCATTCAGCCGTTGGGTTTTTCCAAGGAGCTGTTGCCGGTCGGCAGCCGGCTGGACGGGCAGACCGAACGCCCTTGCGCGGTGAGCGAATATCTGGTGCGGCGGATGGTCCGCAACGGCGTCGACCGCATCTGCTTCATTATCGGTTCCGGCAAGTCGGACATTCTCGAATATTATGCCGCGGGCTATGACACCGCCGCAGCAATTTTCGTCGCGCAGCCCTCCCCGATCGGACTGTGCGATGCGATCTTCCGTGCCGAGCCGCTGGTCACGCCGGAAGAAACGGTCCTGATCGGCCTGCCGGACACGATCTGGTTCCCCGAGGACGGCTTCTGCCGCCTGGCCGACGACCGGCTGTCCTTTCTGATGTTTCCGGTCGATCGCCCGGAACTCTTCGACGCCGTCGTCCTGGATCAGAGCGGACGTGTCGAGCAAATCCAGGTCAAGCAAGCTGATGCCGCAACAAACTGGGTCTGGGGCGCCTTCAAGATGCCTGGCCGTATCTTCCACCAGCTCGCGGCACTGTGGCGCCAGCGCGACGGCTTCGACGAGTATTTCGGCACGCTGGTCAACGCCTATCTCGCAGCCGGAGGCGAGGCCTACGGCGTCAAGGCCGGAACGGCCTATGTCGACGTCGGCACTTTCGATGGATATCGCACGGCGCTCAGGCTGCTCGAAAGCAATGATGTCGCTGAAGAGGAGACCCCGCCGATGTTCGCATCGCAAGATCTCTCAACGGTGCCAACTCTTCCAGGCGAAGGAGCTTAGCCATGCTGCATTCCAGCACGGAAATACGCCGCCGCATCGACGCACTGGGACCGTGGTTCCACAATATGGAGCTTGCGGGCGTGGAAACCGCGCCGGATCATTTCCTCGGCAATTATCCGCTGATCAAATGGCGCAAATTCGCGGATGCCATTCCGACCGACCTTTCGGGCATGTCCGTGCTCGACATCGGCTGCAACGCCGGCTTCTATTCGATCGAGATGAAGAAGCGTGGCGCCGATCGCGTGCTCGGCATCGATTTCGACCAGGCCTACCTCGCCCAGGCGCGCTTCGCCGCCGAGATCGCCGACTGCGATATCGAATTCCGGGAAATGTCCGTCTACGACGTCGGGGCGCTTGGCGAGCGCTTCGACATCGTGCTGTTCATGGGTGTGCTCTACCACCTGCGCCATCCGCTGCTGGCGCTCGACCTGATCCGCGCGCATGTCGCAGGCGACCTGATGATCTTCCAGTCGATGCAGAGGGGCAGCGGGGAAGTCCTGCCGCTCGAACAGAACTACCATTTCTGGACACGCGACCTCTTCGATCAACCTGAATTTCCCAAACTGCACTTCATCGAGCATCGCTATGCGGACGACCCGACCAACTGGTGGATTCCAAACCGTGCCTGCACCGAAGCGATGCTGCGCAGCGCCGGCTTCGAAATCGTGCTGCACCCTGAGGACGAGGTTTATTTCTGCCGTGCGGCGGGCAATCCGGCCGACGGCGCCGCCGTCTATCCCGTGAAAGGAGAGGCCGATGATTGAAGCCGCGATGATCTGGAACGAGCCCAACAACAAATCGCATTGGGATCCCGAGCTCGATCCGGACTGGAGCCGTTTTGCCTCGATGGCAATCCTGGCGGCCGATGCGATCGACCGGGAGAACCCGGCCGTCACAAAGGTGCTGGGCGGTATTTCGCCGATCGATGCCGGCTTCATGACGCGCATGAAGGATTTCGGCGTGCTCGACCATGTCGACGCCGTCGCGGTGCATGGCTTCCCGCTCGACTGGAACCTCTGGCAAATCAACGAATGGCCGCAGAAGCTCGGCGAGATCGCCGCCATCACCGATCTGCCGATCTGGGTCAGCGAAGTCGGCGTGTCGACCTTCGGCGCCGAGGAGATCCAGCTCTGGGGCCTGCGCCGCACGGCCGAGCTGCTGCTTGGGATCGCGCCGCGGGTGCAGTGGTACAGCCTCTATGACCTGCCGCGTTCATGGGAGGCGACGACGCGCCATCGCGAGGCGGAAGGCTCGTCCTATTACAGGCACTTCTACATGGGCCTGCTGCGCGAGGACGGCACGCCCAAGCCGGCACTCGAGGAGTTCGTGCGCCACACCCCGCAAATGGGCCTGGTACAGTGGTTCCATTTCGAGGACCATCGGCTGGATGATGCCGTTGCCTGGATGCACCGACTGGGCGTGACGCACCTGCGCACTGGCCTGTCCTGGGCGGACAGCTTCCGGCCGAATGCGCTGGACTGGTTCGATCGCCAGATGGAAGCGCTCGCCGACTTCAACGTCACGGTGACCTTCTGCTTCACGCCCGAGCATCGCGGTCTCCAGCCCCACCACACAAGTCCGCCGCAGGTGCCCGAGGAATTCGCCGAATTCTGCGCGGCGATGATCCGCCGCTACGCTCCTGCGATCAGCGACGACATGACACGAACGCGGCGCGTGTCGGCGGCATGGTGAGTTCCGGCTCGATCGGCGATGACACTGACTGTCCTCAACGTCGCCTACCCCTTAGCGCCTGTCGGGCCGGATGCGGTCGGCGGCGCCGAGCAGGTGCTGTCGGCGCTGGACCGGGCGCTGGTTGAGAAGGGCCATCGGTCGGTTGTCGTCGCCTGCCACGGGTCAAAGACGGCCGGCGTCCTGGTGGAAACACCGGCCGAAGCAGGCGTGCTCGACAAGGCGGCGAAGGACCGGGCCCAGCAGGCGCATCGCGACGCGATCGTGGCCGCCCGGGCGCGCTGGCCTATCGACGTCGTTCACCTCCACGGCATCGACTTCGACGCCTATCTGCCCACCGACGGCCCAACCCTGGTGACGTTGCACCTGCCGCTGGGCTGGTATCCCTCCGAAGTGCTTGCGCCGTCGCGCGAGGACCTGTGGCTGCACGCGGTCTCAGAGGCGCAGCACAGGACGGCGGCGGTAGGGTCGAGGCTTGCGAAGGCTATTCCAAACGGCGTCGATATCGATGCGCTGAACGAGCCCCGGTTGCGGCGCAATTTCGCTTTGGTGCTCAGCCGCATCTGTCCCGAAAAGGGCGTCCATCTCGCAATCGAGGCAGCCAGGCGCGCCGGAACTCCCCTGGCGATCGCCGGCCAGGTCTATCCCTATGAGACCCATTTGCGCTATTTCGCCGACGAGGTCCGTCCTCGTCTCGATCGGCAGCGGCGTTTTCTCGGGCCGCTGGGCTTTCGCGCCAAACGGCGGCTGCTCAACGCCGCCCGCTGCCTGGTCGTCCCCAGCCTTGCCGCCGAAACAAGCTCGCTTGTCGCGATGGAGGCGCTTGCCTGCGGCACGCCGGTCGTCGCTTTCCCGAATGGCGCCCTTCCCGACGTCGTCCAGCATGGCAGAACCGGATTTCTGGTCAATGACGTCGAGGAGATGGCTAACGCCATCGTCCATTCTGGGGCGCTGGACCATGAGACCTGCCGGGCCGAGGCGCGCCGCCGCTTCTCGCTTGAGCGCATGGTCACATCCTACATGGATGCTTACGAAGCGCTGGCGAAGCTTGGCACCCGCCGCGCCTTGCTGGGAACCGCCTGATGGGCGGTCTGCGCACCGAGATCATTCGCGATCCCGGGACGTTCGAGGACCTCGAGCCGTACTGGTGGCAGCTCTGGGGGCGGAGCATCTCGGCCACGCCGTTCCAGTCTCCTGCCTGGCTGATCCCCTGGTGGCGTACATTCGCACCGGGCGATCTCACGGCAATTGCCGTGTGGAGCGGAGACGAACTCGCCGGACTGGCGCCGCTCTATATCGAAAGGCATGATGGCGGTCAGCGCCTGCTCCCCATCGGGATTTCGCTGAGCGACTATCTCGACATTTTGTGCGCGCCGGAACTGGAGGCGGAGACTGAGGCCGCCATAGCCGAAGCGGCGCTGTCGCTGGAATGGTCGCAGTGGATCCTGCCCGATCTCTCGGCCGATGCCATATCGCTGAGCCTTGAGCTGCCGAATGCCGAAGAGCGCCGATCGATGGCGCACGCGGCCTGTCCCGTGCTGTTGCTCGATGGAGATCGGACTCTGGCCCGCTCGGTTCCGGCGAGACGAAGGCGTCAGTTGCGTCGCGCCGAGAGAGCTGCCCGGCGAAGAGGCGCCGTCATTGTCAGCCGCGGCGAATCCGATTCGCAGACATTTCTCGACACGCTCATCCGACTGCATGGCGCGCGCTGGACCGGCCATGGCGGTGGCGTGCTGTCCGACACGGTTGTGGAATTTCATCGCCGGGCCCTGCCGCGGCTTGCCGATAACGGCATGGCGCGATGCTTGACGATCCAGATCGACGGTGCCGTCGTCGGCGCCTATTACGGTTTTCATCACCGCGACCGGGCCTATGCCTATCTTGGCGGTTTCGATCCGGCCTATGCCGACGAAAGCCCCGGCGCGATTCTGATCGGGCATGCCATCACCGGAGCCGCCAGCGAGGGCGCGCTGGAGTTCGATTTCCTGCGCGGCAGGGAAGGCTACAAATATGGCTGGGGCGCGAAGGACCGCTGGACGGCGCAGAAGGTGTGGACCAGGAGCGCGTCGCCGTGAACGTCGCGAGCCAACCCGGCGCGATTGCCAGGCGCCTGCTCGAGGATTGCATGACAGACGGCCTTTCCGTCGACAACGCGCTGGCCAGATTGGCCGTTTATACCGACAAGACGACCAGCGCGGCGCAATTGGCGGATATCGCGCTGGACATGCGTCCAAGCCATGCTCCCCGGCGATGCTGGCTAGAGGAGGTCGCCACGATGCTTCGTGGCAAGGCGGACGCCTTCGACAAGGTCCGCAGAGCGGCTGCCTGCGTGTCGCATGACCGGCCGGATAGCGAACCGACCGCCATGACCGTCAAACGGCTGGCCGGCAGCTTCGATCGGGCGGCCGCCATATCTCCCGCGGCCAGCGTGCAGTTGTCCTCGCTTGGCGACGAGCACAGGCTGTCGACCACGACCGCCGAGATTGTCGCATGGCTGGAACAGCAGGATTTCCTTGGTGCCCATAAGCACATACTGGACATCGGCTGCGGCATCGGGCGTCTCGGACATGCGCTCGGCACCCACGCAGGAGATGTCATCGGCATCGATATCTCGTCGCGGATGATCGAAATCGCGCGCTGGCGATGCGCCGGCCTTGCCAATGTCGAATTTCGCCTGACCTCGGGCCTTGATCTCGGCGATTTCGCCGACGCAAGCTTTGACGGCGTGCTGGCCCTGGACAGTTTTCCTTACCTGGTGCTCGCTGGGGTTGCCGAGCGGCATTTCAGCGAGATCGCGCGCGTGCTGCGGCAGGGAGGAATGGCAGCGATCCTCAACTATTCCTATCGGACATCGCCGGGCATCGATTCCGGCGACATCAGCCGTCTTTCTCAAGCATGCGGCATGGACCTCGTGGTCGACGGCGAAATGCCGTTCGGCAGTTGGGACGGCATGGCCTTCCTTGTCCGTCGTGACGGCGGAACATAACGCACCGGCGGCAGTTCGGTCACCGAACAGTTCCACGCCAGCAGAACAGGGAGAAGCAGATGGCATCCGGCGGTAAGAAGCAGATGGGCCGCGGCAGCCAGGGCAAGGGTTCCGGGACCGGAGCCAAGACGACGCTTGCAAAGGACGTGGTCGGCGAGAACGACGTGCTGTCCAACCGGGACAAGAAGCAGCACACCGAGCAACGCGGTCAGGACGGCAACCGGATCAAATCCGATCAGTATCAGGATCACGCTGCGAACCGCCTTCCCAAGGATTGAGCTGATGTTTCCAGATCACCTCTTGCCGCAAAATCCGGGGACAACGGACCGGAAACCCTACAGCCTGCGGCAAGCGCCTTGCATAGGCCGGTCGGCTATGCCTCTGTGAGATTTGAAGGGGCCTCTGTTTGTTAAGAGAATGCCATGTCTCACAGGAGTCAGCGCGACCTTTGCGCCCAGGTTATCCAGAGCTTGGACCAGGAGATCGCATCGCTGCTGAACGCTATCGAGCGGGAGGAGGTCCCTGACCGGCTGACAAGGCTTGCACTCGAACTGCAGAACGCTTTGATCGAAAAGCGCAAAGGCGACATGACCGGTGAGCGCGGCTGAAGATGTCACCAGCAAGGATGCGGCATTCCTTGGAGACGGGAAGTCATCGATATCGCCCGCTGTCGCGTGATCGGTGGAACCTTAACATAAGTTAATCGTTGTAGCCGATTGGGGATCATCCCGATGGCTGGCAGAACTCCGGAAGTGGACGAACTCATTCGGCGGCTGGTCGCACAGACGGGCATCACCGAAGCGCAAGCGCTCGAACTTGTTTCTCTGCTCGGCCTGAATTGGGCCTCGTTGATGAGAGAGGCCAAAGTCATGACAGCAGCCCAGCGCCGGTAGGAATTTGGCCGGGCCTAGCGCCTTGCGCCCTCTGTATCCCAATGATTGTCCGAAAGTTGACGGCGTGGCTCGATCAGCGCTTGCGGCGAGCTTTCTCCGAGGAATTCCAGAACGCCGGCACGGGCGCGGTTGAGGCGGCTTTTGACGGTGCCGACAGCGCAACCGCATATTTGCGCGGTTTCTTCGTAGCTTACGCCCAGTACGCCGATCAGCATCAAAACCTCACGCTGATGGGACGGCAGCTTCTGGATGGCTTGATGCACTTCCCTGCTTTGCACGGACCAATCCTGGGACGGTTCCGAAATCGGCCGGCTGGAGGCGCAGTCGAGCAGTCCGGGCGCCTCCCTGGCCGCCGCCTTGACACGCGTGTAGTGCGTGTTTCGCATGATGGTGAAGAGCCAGGACTTCAGGCGCGTGCCGGGCTCGAATTTGTCCAGGTTGGCGAGCCCCTTGGACAATGTTTCCTGCACAAGATCGTCGGCATCGTCAGGCACGCGACAGAAGGTTCGCGCAAAAGCCCGCAACGCAGGAATGAGATCGACGATGGAGATCTCCTCGGCGCTGGGGTTCGGCAAATTATGCTCTCTGGATGACAATGTTCCGGCCCCAGCAAGTAGAAATTACGCGGTGCAGACTAGGGAGAATGTTTGAGAAATAGGAACGTTCCTGTTTTCCATCGCTCGGCCAAACTTTTGGCGAGGTGGCGTGATCGAACGGAGCGGCAACATTCAACGGGCCGCCTCGATCTTCGGTTCCTCGATATACCAAGGCATGGAAATGATCACGATGTCCGATCCGCCGAACTCGAGCAGTTTGGCGTGCAGTCGGCGAGCGCGCTGCGTATGCAGCATATATTGCCACCAATTGGGCGGCACGACCTCTGGGAGCAGCACTGCAATGGCGCGGCCATCGAACTCGCCGCGCAGCGCCTTGATCTCCTTCAATAACGGCTCGTACATCAGCCGGTAGTCGGCATTGAGGAGAAGCAGGCGTGGCGGGCGCAGGCCAGCCGCCCTCGCCGGCGCTTCCACATCCTGCGACCACCTCCCGCGAATTGCGCGCTCTTCGTCGCTCTCTTCACCCGACAGCCGCGCCACATGGACGGCGATGACATCTCCGGACAGGTGAAAAGCAAAGCTGAGCGCCTTGTCCGCCATCCTGTTCCATTGCTGGGTCACGACAAGAACGACAGGGGGCTCGGTGCTGCTCAAATCGACTTTCCCGGGCTCGCGCAGACTTGCCTCGAGCTGGTCGTAATAGCGCCTCACCAACCGCAGCAGGAGGATCACAACCGGGATGACGATCACCGTGATCCAGGCGCCTTCCCTGAATTTGGCGACGACAATCACGATGAGCGCCAGCGCGGTGACTATGCCGCCGAACGCGTTGATCGCCAGATGCATCCGGTTGCCGGTCCGGTTCGTGTCCTTGGTTGTGCGAAGCGCCCTTACCCAGTGCATCACCATCCCGGTCTGCGACAGCGTGAACGTCAGAAAGGCGCCGATGGCGAAAAGCGGGATCAGATGGTCGGTGATGCCGCCGAACACGACCAGCAGCAGTCCCGCCGACGAGGCGAGGTAAAGGATGCCGATCGAGAAAACGAGCCGGCGGCCAACCATGGCGAAGGGCTTGGGAAGATACCCGTCTTCCGCCACCATGCGGCAAAGGCGGGGGAAATCGACGAAGCTTGTATTGGCCGAAAGCGCCAGCACGCAAAGCAGGCTACCGATGGCGACATAGTAGAAAACCCCGTCGCCAACCACGGCATGCGCAAGTTGCGACAGCACGCTCTGATAGCCGTCCTTCTCCTGATCCATCGCACCGATACGGTAGCGTGCCGACAGGAAGGCGATGCCGCCGAGCAGCAGTCCAAGGATCAGACAGATCGCCGCCAGCGTGCGCCGGCCGTGCCTGACGGGCGGATCCTTGAATGCGGTCATGCCGTTGCTGACCGCCTCTACGCCGGTCATCGCCGTGCAGCCGCTGGCAAAGGCGTGCATCAAGAGGAGCAGGCTTGCCGTTTCGGATGGCTGTTGCAGGGGCGGCGGTGGAATTGCCGGCACCGGCTGACCGCTGGAGGCAAGTGTCTTCGAGACGCCGATCGCCAGGATCGCCAGGAAGCTCGCAACGAACAGATAGGTTGGCAAGGCAAACAACCGGCCGGCATCGAGCGTGCCGCGCAGGTTTACGACGGTTACCAAGAGCAGGATCCCGAGGCAGATCCAAAGCGTGTAGGCATGCAGCGAAGGCAGCGCCGACACCAGCGCGCCGACGCCGGCAGAGATGCCTACGGCGACATTGAGCACGTAGTCGACCATCAGCGCGGCGGCGGCGAGCAGGCTGGCGTTGCGGCCAAGATTTTCGCGCGAGACGATATAAGCGCCCCCATTGCTGGGGTAAGCGGCGATGGTCTGGCGGTAGGAAAGATAAAGGACCGCGAGCAAACCGACTATGGCGCCCATGATCGGACCGATATGGCCGAGACCCGCCGCGCCGAGTGGGATCAGGATCGTGAGCGCCGCTTCCGGCCCATAGGCCGACGAACCCAGCCCATCGAGGCCCATTGCCGGCACGCCCTCGAACACGCCGATCTTGCGTTGCGACTGTTCCTGATTTGCCAGGCGGCGGCCGAGAATCCAGCCCAGTATCGACATGTCGTTGTCCCGGGAAACTTCTCCCGAATAGCGCGGGAAGAAGAATGTTCCTCGACTGCGACTTCCGATTCTGAGTGCGGGCGGGAATGGGCCGGTCGCTAGGATTCACCAGTTCCCGTTGCTGGAGAGCGACCGAGCGCAGCGATGGAACTCTATCGAGTGGCCTCTGGGATCGCCCAATCTCTATTTCGTGCTGTCCACGCAAACTCTAAGAACGATCTCTTGACTAACGGCTTCCGCTAGTAAAGAGTGAGTTCTTAGTGGGCTGGTAGGGAACGTGAGCGTTCCTTGCATGCGGACGTTGAAACGACGTCATCCCTGGGGCGAGCTCCCAAGACGTGCCGAAGCGCACAACAGGCCGATACGCAAACGTGACCGCAGGCGGCGAAAAGATCGATGCCTTCGTTCCCTTCGATCTGCCGCCTGCGCGGCCGGCGCTCGCCATCGACGCAAAGCTTGAACATCGCCTTGGGCAGGCCGAGCAGGCGCTTGCCCGGCTCGATCTGGCGGGCGAGATGGTGCCTTCGCTCGACTGGTTCATATACGCCTTCGTACGCAAGGAGGCGGTGATCTCGTCGCAGATCGAGGGCACGCAAGCATCGCTCGTCGACCTTCTCGCCTTTGAAGCCGAGGATCAGCCCCAACCCAACGCCGATGTCGAGGAGGTTACAAACTACCTCGATGCGCTTGCCTACGCGCGTGGTCAGCTCGCGTCGAAACGTGGTCAGCCGCTCTCGCTACGGCTTTTGAATGAAGCCCATAAGCGATTGATGCGTGGCGTGCGCGGCGGTAGCAAGCAACCTGGAGAAATACGCCGCAGCCAGAACTGGATTGGCGGAAGCCGGCCCGGGAACGCGGTCTATATTCCCCCGCCCTCCGAGAAACTCTCGCAACTTCTCAGTTCCTTCGAGAAGTACATCCATGCCGACGACCGGCTGCCAAAACTCGTGCGCGCGGGCCTCCTGCATGCGCAGTTCGAAACCATTCACCCCTATCTCGATGGCAATGGACGAATCGGACGGCTGATGATCGCCCTCCTTCTGGAGCACTGGGGATTATTGAAGGCGCCGCTCCTCTATATCAGCCTCTTCTTCAAGCGTCACCGCGAAGAGTACTACCGGCGCCTCAATGTCGTGCGGCTGGAAGGCGACTGGGAGGGCTGGATCGACTTCTTTCTCGATGGCGTGGCAACGATCGCCGATGAAGCCGTCGTCTCGGCCCGCGAATTGTTCAACCTCGTCAGTACGGATCGCACGCGGCTGCTCGGTGTGGAATCAGCATCCGTTTCCGCTCTCCGATTATTCGAGCGACTTCCGCGTCATCCGATCGTGACCGTCGCATCGGCGATGAAACTCCTCGAGACAAGCAAACCGACCGCGACCCGCGCAATCGAAGTGCTAGCCGGGATTGATATCCTCGTGGAAACGACAGGGAAGAAGCGCGACCGCAGCTTCGCATATCGAGCCTATATGGAATGTCTGCGAACCGGAACGGAACTGGATCTCAGTCGCTGAGCAGCGACTGTTCTGGATCAACTACGCTGGGACTGACTCCTTAGATTGTGCGCCGGAGAACTCGAGGACTTGTGTCATCGGAGCCCGGTCATGATTTGCAGGCATTGGGTGATAAGTGGAGCGGCAAAGGAAGGGTCCTATGCCAGAGAAAAGTAATCTTCGTGCTACACAAACAGCGTTTTGGCTGCGCGAAGAACCCAAATGACGATGATCGAATTTTCCCGTTCAATCATCGGTCAGTCGGCACCGCCTTTCGCCGAGGATGCGCTGACCTTGGCATCCAGGACCTTCATTTTCATGACTTGCGGCATGAAGGAACGATCCGCCTGTTTGAAGCTGGGTTCACAATTCAACAGGTCTCGCTGGTCACAGGCCACAAAGATTGGAAAATGCTACGACGATACACGCATCTAAAGCCGGAGATGCTTCATACTATCCAGGTGACGAAGGCTGCGTAGTTTGAGGTGCGAGGGCCGACAACGCTAGTCTAGGAGATGTCCGACGACTTCAGCTCGCCCACACTTGTTGTCCTTACGACTTCTGCGTAGCGCTATTTCTCCGGCAACCCGGCCGCCACCATCAGGCTCATGATCCGTTCGGAAGCCTTGAGATACACCGGGCTGGTGTTTTTGGTCGGCGCCGGCACATTGAGCGCGGTCGAGCCGGGCCTCAACTCAAGGGCCTTGGTCATCGTCGCCCGGGCTTCGGCGACGCGGCCCAATTGCTGATAGGCGGCGGCCAACAGCAGATGCGTGCGCCCGCTGGCCGACGTGATCGCGATCGACCGTTGCAGCCAGGGCAAGGCGTCTTCGGCGCGACCCATGAGCAGATAGGTGAAACCTGCCCCGATCGCCCAGGTCCAGCGCGCGACCGGGGGCGTATCGAAGCTGTCCGCCTGCTTGAACGTGGCGAGCGCGTCGTCGAAGCGGCCGAGGAAAACCTGGGACAGCCCGATGAGGTACAGCGCGATCCCATCCCATGGATCGCGCGCGAGCACCTTGCCGCATGCCACCAGACTTTCGACGAATCGGTTTGTCGTCGACAGATACCGGCAATGCGCTTCCAGCACCGGAATGTAGTCGGGCTGCGCGCGCAACGCGCGCGCCATGATCGCCCCGATGCTGGTCTCGACCGTCTCTCGCTAGTCGGCGGGAAACCAGGCCATCTGAATGCCACGGAGCTGAAACGCCGCCAGCGCGACCTGCAAGTCGATATTGTCGGCGTCGTCGGCAAGGGCTTTTTCCAGCATGGCCTGCGCGGCTCGAAAGCGTTCCGGCGTCGTCTGGTTGATCGAGGCCGTCGCCTGCTCGATGGCGACCTTGGCGGCGCCGGACGGCACGCCTTCGGTCCGGCGTTCATCGGTATTCTGAAGCGCATTGATGCGTCCCGCCAGCGCGTGGCCCATGCCGGCGGTCAGGCGGGTCTGCTGACGTTGCGCATCGGCGTCGGCCAGATCAACGGAGAGCGATGTAGTCCATTTGACCGCGCCGGTTGCCGGTTCGGTCATGCGCGCGCGCAAATTCCACGCGGTTGCTGCCTTCTCCAGCTCGCTGCTGACGACGTAATCGACGCCCTTCGCGGCGTCGGAAGGAACCACCACGCGGATCGCGTCGATTTTCGCGAGTCCGTCGGTCAGATCGCGGGTGACGTCTGCCGCCATCCGGGCGGCCTGTGGATCATCGCCCGCCGCCATAGGCATCACGGCGACGGTCACGGGCGAGCCCGCGAGGAATCGGGGGAGCCATGTCGCTGCCGCCAGAGCCGACGCGCCGAGCCCCGCCATAGCCACAAGGGCGGCGCGGCGCCGCATGCTGAAACCGTGCCGATTCGGGCTCGGCTCGCTTTGTATTTCGGGCTCGATCGCCGGGCTGGCTTGTTCCGGCGCGTCCGTATCCGTCGTGTCCGTCACCTCGGCAGCGAACAGGTAGCCGCGGCCGGATATCAGCTTGATCCTCTGTCGCTGATCGTCGCCCAGCGCGGTGCGAATCTCGCGGATTGACTGGAATAGGCTGTCCTCGCCGATATGGACGCCTGGCCAGACCGCCTCCATCAACTCCCGCTTGCTGAGGACCCTCCCCGCATTGGAGGCGAAAAACGTCAACATTTCGAGGCTTCTCGGCCGAATTTTGATGACGTCGCCGTCTGGCGCTCGCAGTTCGGCCAGTTGCCGGTCCAGTTCAAAATCTAAAAATCGCAACACGCGGCACTTTACCCCCTCCGAAACGGCAAACCGCCGCAAAACTATGTCTAGGTACTATAAAGCGCGGCGGAAGGCGCCATATTCAGAAAATAACGGAAAGATTCAGAACCTAGCAGCGGTCGATTCAGGACGTTTCCGACGTGCGGTGCCAGAAAGGGACGGGAATGACGTAGGCGGGGATGAATCGAAATCCGGCGGCCGCGCGTCTCTTTCTGGGCCGGGGAACCATGGATTCAAGAACAGTTTCGACTTCCGCGCGCGCCGTTGCTTCATCGCGCAACGTCACTTGGCACCGCACAGCGTTATTACGCGACCTGTTACGCGCCGCATTGCTGGCTTCGACGGCGCTGACGGTCGCCGCCTATTTGGCTCCGGCGCAGGCGCAGGACGCGACCTGGCTCGCCAGCCCGGCCGACGGCAATTACAATAACGACGCCAACTGGAGTTCCGGCACCGCGCCGGACGGCACGGCCACGTTCGGCGCTTCGTCCGTCACCAGCCTGTCGTTTTCCGCAAATACCACCATGGGCGGCTGGACGTTCAATGCGGGCGGCCCGGATTATGATTTCAGCAACGGCAGCGCCCTCGCCTTCGACGGCGCCGGCATCGTTGCCAACGGTGGCCGCGTCGCCATCACCAACAACGGCAGCCTGTATTTCTACGGCAACAGCAGCGCCGGCAGCGCCGCCATCACTAACAGCGGCTACCTAGCTTTCTACGACAACAGCACGGCCGGCGGCGCCACCATCACCAACACCTCCATTCTGGATTTCAACAACGCCAGCACGGCGGGCAACGCCGTTATCACCAACAACAGCAACCTGTATTTCTACGACAACAGCGCGGCGGGCAGCGCCGCCATCGCCAACAACGGCAACCTGTTCTTCTACGGCACCAGTACGGCGGGCAACGCCGCCATCACCAACGCCAGCTATAGCCGTCTGTATTTCTACGACACCAGCACGGCCGGCAATGCCGCCATCATCAACAACTACGACCTGACTTTCTGGGACGCCAGCACGGCGGGCAACGCCGCCATCACCAACGCCAGCAATGGCTATCTGTATTTCTACAACACCAGTACGGCGGGCAACGCCGCCGTCACCAACAATTCGGGCGGCACGGTCGATTTTTCGTACAGCACCGGCCCGAACGGCGACCACAAGCTAAGCGCGGGGTCGATCGCGGGGCCCGGCAGCTATGTCCTCGGCGCCAACCAACTGACGGTCGGTTCGAACGGGCTCTCGACCGAGGTGAGCGGCGTCATTTCAGGCGCGGGTGGATCGCTGGTCAAGATCGGCACGGGCACGCTGACCCTGTCGGGAACCAACAGCTATAGCGGCGGCACCACGATTTCCGGCGGCATTCTGCAACTCGGCAACGGCGGCGCGACCGGCGCGATCATCGGCGCAGTCACGCTGGGATCCGGCGGCAGGTTCGATGTCGTCAACGCCGACACCAGCGGCATCGCCAGCCTGACCAACGCGGGCGGCATCGTCAATATCGGCGATGACAACATGCTCGCCGGGTCGATTTCCAACACCGGCGCGGGCCAAATCAATCTGGGCGCGCGCGCCACCCTCTACGACACTGGCAGTGTGCTGAACAACGACGCCACCATCAATGTCGGCACCGACGGCATCGTCATGAGCAATGGCGACATCAACAACAACGCCGGCGGCGTCATCAACTTCAACGGCCCCGGCGGCACGGCGCAACTGTCGCCCGCAGGCAGCGTCTACAACAGCGGCCAGATCAATGTCATCGGCGGCGACGTCCGGCTGGGGTTGAGCTATTTCAACAATCAGAGCGGCGGCAGCGTCTCGCTCATCGGCGGTGACATGTCGTGGGTGAACGATTTCACCAATTCCGCCGGGGCGACACTGACCGTCGGCGCGGGCCGCACGCTCGATGTGCAGTATTTCGACTTCTATGGCGGCACCGCCACCGGTGCGGGCACGATCAAGTCCTCGAGCGGCATCTATCTCTGGGGCCCCGGCACGATCGGCACGACGCTGGCCGGCACGGCGTCCTTGGCCAAGGGCGGTCCCGGCACGACGGTTCTCACGGGCGCACACAGCTACACCGGCGGCACCACGGTCAACGCCGGCACGTTGCAACTCGGCGATTCGAACGCGGCTGGCGCGATCCTGGGCGCCGTGAACGTGGCGGGCTACAGCGGCACGTTCGATGTCGTCAACGCCGACACCAGCGGCATTACCAGCATCACCAACAGCGGCACGACGAATTTTCGGGGCGGCACCAGCGCGGGCAGCGCCACCATCATCAACGACTACGACCTGTATTTCTGGGACACCAGCACGGCCGGCAGCGCCGCCATCACCAACAACGGCAACCTGTCTTTCCACGGAAGCAGCACGGCGGGCAATGCGACCATCACCAACAGCAGCTCCATGATTTTTGTCGACAGCAGCACAGCCGGCAACGCCACCATCATCAACAACGACGGCCTGTCTTTCGGCGGCAGCAGCACGGCGGGCGGCGCCGTCATTACCACCAACGCCGTCCTGTCTTTCTTCGACAACGGCACGGCGGGCGACGCCGCCATCACCAACAACGCCGGCGTGTATTTCTACAACAGCAGCACGGCCGGCAATGCCACCATCGCCAACAACTACGGCCTGTATTTCTTGGACGCCAGCACGGCGGGAAACGCCGCCATCACCAACGGCAATTCGAGCGGCGAGGTCGATTTCTCGACCAGCACCGGCCCGAACGGCGACGGCAAGCTGAGCGCGGGGTCGATCGCGGGGCCCGGCAGCTATATCCTCGGCGCCAACGAGCTGACGGTCGGCTCGAACGATCGCTCGACCGAGGTAAACGGCGTCATTTCGGGCACCGGCGGTTCGCTGGTCAAGACCGGAACGGGCACGCTGACCCTGTCGGGAGCCAACACCTATAATGGCGGCACCACGATCAACGGCGGCATCCTGCAACTCGGCAATGGCGGCGGCACTGGCTCGATCCTCGGCGATGTCGTCAACAACGGCGTGCTCGCCTTCAACCGCTCCGATGTGGCAATCTTCTCCGGCGTCATCTCGGGCAGTGGCGCTGTCCGGCAGATCGGTGGGGGCACGACGATCCTCACCGGCGACAACACCTACACCGGCGGGACCACGATCGCGGGCGGCACGCTCCAGATCGGCAACGGCGGCGGCACCGGCTCGATCCTCGGCAACGTCGTCAACGACGGCGTGCTCACCTTCAACCGTACCGGGACGCTGACGCTTGCCGGCGACATCTCGGGCAGCGGCGCGGTGCGGCAGATCGGCTTGGGCACCACGGTCCTGACGGGCACCAACAGCTATTCCGGCGACACCCTGGTCACCGATGGCCGGTTGCAGTTCGGCGGCAGCGGCAACACGCTCGGCGGCAACCTCATCGTGGCCGGCGGCACGCTGGCGATCCAGACGCCGGCGACCGTAAGCGTCGCGCAGGCTGTGATCTTCGGCGACAACACCGCGCTGTCGATCACTGCCGGCGCCAACAGCCCGGCGCTGTCGGCAAACAGTGTCACGATCGGCAACGACGTCGCGTTGAACATCAGCGGCATCGACGACGCGAGCCAGCTCGACAGGGTGCTGATCGACACGACGTCCGGCATCAGCGGCGACTTCGGTACCGTCACCGTCGGCGGCTTCAGCGGCACGGTGGATTATCTCACGGTCTCCACCCGCAAGTCGGCCAACAATCTGCAATATCTCGCCAGCTACGGCCTGAGCTGGACGGCGAACAACAATCTGGCTCACGGCACGTTCACGCTGACCAACCCGTCCGACAGCTTCACGGTCGGGGCGGTGCTCGCCGACCAGACCGCCAACCCCGCCACCGGCTGGAACGGCGCCGCGCTGACCAAGGCCGGTCTCGGCACGCTGGTCCTGACCGCGGCCAACACCTACACCGGCGGCACCACGATCGCGGACGGCACGCTGCAACTCGGCGATTCGACCACAGCCGGCTCAATTCTGGGCGCCGTCACCGTGGGCTCAAGCGGCACGTTCGATGTGGTCAACGCCGACACCGGCGGCATCACCGGCATCACGAATGCCGGCACGACGAATTTCCGCAACGGCACCAGCGCCGGCAGCACCGCCATCGTCAACAGCGGCCTCCTGACTTTCAACGACGACAGCACGGCGGGCAATGCCACCGTCACCAACTACGGCAGCCTGTATTTTTACAACACCAGCACGGGAGGCAATACCGGCATCACCAATGCCAGCAATGGCCACCTGGCATTCTTCGACACCAGCACGGCGGGCAACGCCACCATCGCCAACAGCGGCGCTCTGTATTTCCAGGGCAACAGCACGGCTGGCAGCGCCGCCATCACCAACAACGGCGCCATGGCTCTCTATGACAGCAGCACAGCGGGCAGCGCCGACATCACCAACTACGGCTACCTGACTTTCTACGACACCAGCACGGCGGGCAATGCAGGCATCACCAACGCCAGCAATGGCTACCTGGCATTCTACGACACCGGCACGGCGGGCAGCGCCGCCATCACCAACAACGGCGGGCTGTATTTCTACGGCACCAGCACGGCAGGCAGCGCCGCCATCACCAACACCAGTAATGGATCTCTGGCTTTCAACGGCAGCAGCACGGCGGGCAGTGCCGCGATCACCAACAACGGCGGCCTGTATTTCTACGGCACCAGCACGGCGGGCAGCGCCACCATCACCAACAACAGCGCTCTGTATTTCCGGGACGCCAGCACGGCGGGCAACGCCGTCATCACCAACAATGGCTACCTGGCTTTCAACGACAGCGGCACGGCGGGCAACGCCGCCATCACCAACGATCCGGGCGGCACGGTCGATTTCTCAGGCACCACCGGCCCGAACGGCGACTACAAGCTGAGCGCGGGGTCGATCGCGGGGGCCGGTGACTATATTCTCGGCAGCAATGAGCTGACGGTCGGCTCGAACGGGCTTTCGACCGAGGTGAGCGGCGTCATCGCGGGCGCCGGCGGCGCGCTGGTCAAGATCGGCACGGGCACGCTGACCCTCTCCGGCGCGAACAACTCGGTGGGCGCGGTCACGGTCAGCAATGGCACGCTGGCGCTCAGTCAGACCGGCACGTTCAGCGCCACGACCTACACGACGCAGGGCGGCGCGGTCACCGCCATCGGCGGAGCCGCGCAACTCGCCGTGACCGGAGCCTTCACGCAGGATGCCGGCTCGACCCTGAACGTCACCCTTGGCGCGAACCAGCCGATCATCACGGCGGACTCCGCGTCGCTGGGCGGAACCCTGAACATCGCCGGCCTCGCGGCGAGCACATCGACGGCCAGCGCACTGGCAGGCACGCAGTTCACGGTCATCGCGACGACGAACGGCATTTCCGGCGACTTCGCAAACGTCATCATCGGCGGCGCGTCGAACCCGGTCGATTATCTGACGGCGATGGGCCGCAAGAGCGCCGACAATCTCGCCTACAATGTGGGCCTCGGCCTGACCTGGACCGCCGGCGCGGCGCGGGGCAACGGCGCGTTCACGCTGGCGAACGGGACGGACGCCTTCAATGTCGATATGGCGCTGACGAACCAAGCCGGTCCCTTCGCCAGCGGCTGGGACGGCACGAGCCTGACCAAGAACGGCGACGGCACGCTGACGCTCTCGGCACTGAACGCCTATACCGGCTCGACGACGATCAATGGCGGCACGCTGGCGATCACGGCGGCCGGCGGCATCACCTCGGACGTCACCAACAACGCCACGTTCCGGAACGCCGGCACGGTAACGGGCGGCGTGACCAACAATGCCGGCGCGACCTTCACCCAGACGGCGGGCCATGTCTCGAATGGCGTGATCAACTCCGGCACGGTGAACGCCAATGGCGGCGCGCTCAATGGAGCGATCGCCAACAACGCCGGCGGCATCTTCACTATCGGCGGCACGCTGACCGGCGACAGAACGTTCTCCAATGCCAACGGCGCGACCCTCGCGGTGGCTGCAACCGGCGACTACACGCTGGCGGGGCTGCTGACCAACAGCGGCGGCGTCACGATCGCCGCCGGCGGCTCGCTGACGGCGCCCGCCGGCATCCTCAACAAGGCCGGCGGCGTTATCACGAACAACGGCACCGTGGCGGACGCTCTCGACAATACCGGGCTCGTCACCAATAACGGCATCTACAACGCCAATGTCGCTTCCAATACCGGCACGATCAGCAATACGGCCGGCGGAATATGGAACGGGAACTTCAACACGGCGGGCGTCGTCAACAATGACGGGACGATCAACGGCAGCCTGACTCAGACCGCGGGAACCACGGCCAACAACGGCACCATCACCGGCGCCGTCGCGGTCTCGGGCGGCCTGTTCACGGGTAGTGGTTCGGTTGGCGGCCTGACGATCACCAGCGGCGCGACCGTCGCCCCGGGCGTGGCAGGCGGCATCGGCACGATGAGCGTGGCCGGCAACGTCACCTTCGATGCAGGCTCGATCTATCAGGTCACCGTCAACACCGCCGGTCAGGCTAGTCACATCAACGCCACGGGATCGATCGCGATCAATGGCGGCTCGGTTAATGTGCTGGCGGGCTCGGGCAATTACGCGCCCAGCACCACCTACATCATCCTCAGCACGACGACCAATGGCGGCAGGACGGGGACGTTCGACAGCGTCAGCTCCAATCTGGCCTTCCTCACGTCGACGCTCGGCTACGGCGCCAGCGACGTCACTCTGACGATGACCCGCAACAATGTCGACTTCGCCGCCATCGGCATCACGGTGGACCAGATCGCCACCGGCGGCGGCATCGAAAGCCTCGGCTTCGGCAATCCGCTCTACAATGCGGTGTTGAACCTCTCGGCTCCGCAGGCGCAATATGCCTTCGACCAGCTCTCGGGCGAGATCCACGCGTCGGCCAAGACCGCGCTGATCGAGGACAGCCGCTTCGTCCGCAACGCCGTCAACGACCGCATCCGCGCCGCCTTCGACGCAGTCGGTGCCTCGGGCACTGTCACGACCTATGTCGACGGCAAACCGGTGACGGTGAAGGCCAACACCGATCGTTTGGCGGTCTGGGACCAGGGTTTTGGCTCCTGGGGCCATACCAACGGCGACGGCAACGCCGCGACGCTCAACCGCAAGACCGGCGGCTTCTTCGTAGGCGCCGATGCGCCGGTGTTCGACACCTGGCGCTTCGGCGCGGTCGCCGGTTACAGCCGCACCGATTTCAACGTGAAGGATGGTCATTCCTCGGGCACGAGCGACAACTACCATCTCGGCCTCTATGGCGGCACGGCCTGGGGCGACCTCGCCTTCCGCACCGGCGCTGCTTACACTTGGCATGACATCTCGACCAATCGCAGCGTCATCTTCCCTGGGTTTGGAGACAGCCTGAAGGGCAAGTACAATGCTGCCACGGCGCAGGTCTTCGGCGAACTCGCCTATGGCTTCAACGCGGGCGGCGCCCGGTTCGAACCTTTCGCCAATCTCGCCTATATGAACCTGCACACGGATGGCTTCACCGAGCGGGGCGGCGCGGCGGCACTGACCAGCGCGGTAGCCAACACCGACGCGACCTTCACGACGCTCGGCCTGCGCGCCTCGACCACGTTCGATCTCGGGGGAACCACGCTGACAGCGAACGGAATGCTCGGCTGGCGTCATGCATTCGGTGACGTGACACCGCTCTCCACCATGCGCTTCGCCAGCGGCGGCGATGCGTTCAGCATCGGCGGGATTCCGATCACGCGAGATGCCGCCGTGATCGAGGCCGGCATCTCCTACGCCATCACCCCGAACGCCACGTTCGGCATCTCCTATGGCGGCCAGTTCGGTTCGCGAATGTCTGACCAATCGGCCCGCGCAAACTTCAACGTCAGGTTCTGAGGGGAAGCGGTGTGAACGATTAAAGCCTTTCCTCATCCCACGGGCTGAGCACTCACGGCGCATTGCGCCAGTCTGGAACCTGAGTTGACCATGACCGAAAACACACAAGCAAATGCGGTAACACCGCACCTCCCGCTTTTCTACAAGAACCCCGTGCTTCTTCGTTTCAAGGACCATCGCGATGCCGGGCTGGCGCCACTGGCGGGCTTCGGGTTCGCGCGTGAGGCCGTGGCCATTCCGCTCTGCGTCGGCGAATTCGCCATCGCGTTGCGGCACTATCCGATCGTCTTCGCCATCGACGACAATGCCTCGCCAATCGCGCTCGTCGCTATCAAGCGAGATCATAATCTGTTCATCGAGCGCGACGGCTCATGGCGCGCGGGCAGCTACATTCCGGCTTATGTCCGCCGCTATCCCTTCATCGGGACCGAGACGCCGGACAAGGCGGGGCAACTGCTCAGCATTGATCGCGCATCGGGTCGTTTCGTCGGGTCGAGCGCGGACCAGCACGACGCCGAGCGGCTGTTTGACGAGGCGGGTGGACCGACCGCGACCGCGCAATCGGCGATGACATTCTGCCAGGCATACTATGACGATTCCACGAACACTGTCGCCTTCGGGCAGGCGCTCGTCGCCGCGAAGGCACTGACGCCATACCATGTGGACTTCCGGCTGCCCGACGGCTCGCGGCATCAGGTGAACGGGTTCCTAGCCGTGGACGAGAAGGCGTTTCGCGCGCTGCCGGCCGAGACCGTCACGGACTGGAATGCGAGGGGCTGGCTCGATCTCGTGACCCTGCACCTCGCCTCGCTTCAGAGCTTCAAGGGACTTTTCGACCTCAACGCGCAGCGCGCAAACGAACGAAAGGCGCTCGCATGATGAGCAGGAAGATTCGCGTTTACGGCATTTCCGCAGGCACAGTTCTGGCAGTTGCCGCTAGCCTGGCAGTCTACATGGCGCCCGGGGTCGCCATCTCGACACCGAGCCATGCCGCAGCGATCGCCGATAGTCACGACGATCCCGCGCCACAACGCTTTCAGATCGCACAGGCGCAGACCGGCGGCCAGTCGACCGGCGGCGCTGCCGCATCAGGCCTTCCAGGCGGGGCGTCGTTGCTGAACGAGACCTACAAGGACTGGGTCGTGGCCTGTCAGGTCGCAAACAGCGCCAAGCGTTGCGTCATGTCACAGCAGCAGAAGCAGCAGAACGGCCAGCGTGTCCTTGCTATCGAATTGGCAGCGCCAACCGGCAACACCGTCTCTGGCACGCTGATCCTGCCGTTCGGGCTCGCGCTCGATTCCGGCGTCACCTTCCAGGTCGACGACAAACCGGCGATGCCGCCGCTGCGCTTCCATACCTGCGTGCCCGCCGGGTGCCTCGTCCCCGTCACCTTCGATGCGCCGACGCTGGTGGGGCTGCGCGCCGGCACGGCACTTAAGGTCAAGGCGACGGCTGATGGCGGCGCGGCGGCGCCGTTCTCGATCTCGCTGCAAGGCTTCAGCACCGCCCTCGATCGTGTGGAGGCGCTATCACGTTGAGGTTGATCGAAACCTGAGCAGAGGAGCATGTTTGACGCCATCCGGCATGGTCGACAAGGGCGATTCGGTGACGAAGGAGCGTATGGCGGGCCTAAAGGCGATTCACCATCAGGCGAAGACCGATGCCGAACGGATGCAGGCGACGCTTGATCGCACCGGCAATCAGAGGATCACCGTCGGCATGCTCGATTCGCTTTCCAGCGTGGCGCGTGACCGACTTCGGCTTGAAGGGGCGGCTGCAAGACCTGCGCCGCTTTTGGCCGAAAGGGAATTTTCGGAACCGAATATTTCCTGCGCGCGCAGATCGCGGAATTGTCGGGGACGATCACGGCTCGATACGACATAGACCGAACGTTTCCTTGCGGCCGTACATCGGTCTCTGGCTTCGGACAGACCGATGCCGTCCGGACCGTAGCGCCCGATGGTCAGCGTCTCGCGGCGATCGTTGAGACGGTAGTCGTAGCCGAAGGTAATCAGCCCCGAGGGCGCAACGACGACGTACATACCGTCACGATCCGACAGCTTGTACAATTTCTCTTTTGGTTTCAGCCTCTTAAGCGCAAGATCGGTCAGCATCGGAAAGGCCTTTTCGACGTCCAATCACCTCGTCAAGGCCCTATTTTTACCGTCACGCGAAATACCGTCAATCTTTTCCTGTATTCCTTTTATATCAGTATTTTACGCATCGAATCGTTGCACTGCTTGGCCTTGTGGTGCTGACGATATTTGAAAAGCGACTCGTTGACAAAAATCCAAATACCGTCAGCCGTACCGTCAAATGGTCGCGCTTTGGGGCGATGGGGAGCGATAGATAGCAGAGATTTTTTATTTCATTTTCAACGAGATAGGACGTCTTTTCGATAGACCGCGAAACACCGCGAAGGACGCCGGGTCATTCCCACTCGATCGTCCCGGGCGGCTTTGACGTTACGTCATACACCACCCGATTGATGCCCTTGACCTCGTTGATGATGCGGGTGGCGGCGGCGGCGAGGAAGTTCATGTCGTAGTGGTAGAAATCGGCCGTCATGCCGTCGACGGAGGTCACGGCGCGCAGCGCGCAGACGAATTCATAGGTCCGGCCGTCGCCCATGACGCCCACCGTCTGCACCGGCAGCAGCACGGCGAAGGCCTGCCAGATGGCGTCGTAGAGGCCGGCTTTGCGGATCTCGTCGAGATAGATGGCGTCGGCCTCGCGCAGGATCTCCAGTTTTTCGCGCGTGATGCCGCCCGGGCAACGGATGGCAAGGCCGGGGCCGGGGAAAGGATGGCGGCCGATGAAGCTTTCGGGGAGGCCGAGCTCCTTGCCGAGCGCCCTCACCTCGTCCTTGAAGAGTTCGCGCAGCGGCTCGACCAGCTTCATGTTCATGCGCTCGGGCAGGCCGCCGACATTGTGGTGCGACTTGATCGTCACCGACGGACCGCCGGAGAAGGAGACGCTTTCGATGACGTCGGGATAAAGCGTGCCCTGGGCCAGGAAATCGGCGCCGCCGAGCTTCTTCGCCTCTTCCTCGAACACCTCGATGAACAGCCGGCCGATGGTCTTGCGCTTCTTTTCAGGATCGGCCTCGCCTTCCAGCGCCGAGATGAAGCGGTCGGAGGCGTCGACCAGGATCAGCGGCAGGTTGTAGTGCTGGCGGAACATCTCCACCACGCCCTTGGCCTCGTGCTTGCGCATCAGACCGTGGTCGACGAGGATGCAGGTCAACTGGTCGCCGATCGCTTCGTGGATCAAAAGCGCGGCGACCGAGGAGTCGACGCCGCCCGAGAGCGCGCAGATGACCTTGCCCTTGCCGACCTGCTTGCGGATCAATTCCACAGCGTGCTCGCGATAGGCGCGCATCGTCCAGTCGCCCTCGATGCCGGCGATGTTGTGGACGAAGTTCCTGAGTAGTCTTGCGCCGTCCGGCGTGTGCACCACTTCGGGGTGGAACATGATACCGTACATCTTGCGCTCGATATCGCCGAAAATGGCGAAGGGCGAGCTTTCCGACTTGCCGAGCACCTTGAAGCCCGGTGGCAACTCGATGACGCGGTCGCCATGGCTCATCCACACCTGGTGGCGCTGGCCGGGGGCCCACAGGCCTTCGAACAGCGGGCTCTCCTTCTCGATCTCGACGAAGGCGCGGCCGAACTCGCGATGATTGGAGCTTTCGGCGACGCCGCCCATCTGCACGCAGAGCGCCATCTGGCCGTAGCAGATGCCGAGCACCGGCACGCCGGCGTCGAAGACGACCTGCGGCGCGCGCGGGCTGCCGATGTCGGTTGTCGAGGCCGGGCCTCCGGACAGGATCACCGCTTTGGGCTTGATGCGCTTGAAGGCCGCTTCGGCCGACTGGAACGGCACGATCTCGGAAAAGACGCCGGCCTCGCGGATGCGGCGGGCGATGAGCTGCGTGAACTGGCTGCCGAAATCGACAATCAGAACGGTGTCGGGATGATTGGCTGTCGTCATGGCGAGCCTTTAGAGAAAGAAACGAGTCGGCGCAATGGGTTGCGCGCGGTCGCACCGTTCACTTCGACCCTGGTGCTTCTCCCTGCTCGGCGTCAAGTGAGCGCAAGGCGTCCATCAGCGCCGCGAACCGCTGTTCGCCGAGGCGATCGATATAGCCGCGTTCGATCTGAAGCTTGATGCGATCGCCGTCGCGCAAGGCATCCAGGCCTTTGCGCGTATAGCGCACGAGCTTGCCGCGCCCGTCCCGCGGATCGGGCAATCGCTCCAGCACGCCTTCCGCCTCCAGCCCGTCGAGCAATTGCTGAACCGCTTGCTTGGAGGTCGCCGCGCGCTCGATCAATGCCGACTGGCGCGTGCCGTTGCGGGGGATGTGTCCAAGCAGCCCTGCGCGCGCTTCGCTGAACCAGGCGTGGCCGGCGGCTCGCATGGCAGCGGCAAATTCCGCCTGCCAGGCACGGCTCGCCTGCCACAGCCGCCAACCGACGTGATCGGGCAGCCCGTCGGTTTTTTCGTCAAGTTCCTTGACCATTTAATCCGAACTCCGTAGGGTCAAGATACTTGACGATATTCTTGGCGTCGAGGCCATTCGAGAAACGCAAACCCGGGGACAGGAACAATGACGATACTGAACAGGGACACGCTGGCCATTATCATGGTCGGAACCACGCATGTCATCGACATGGGCGGCAAGAATGCCTTCATCCACTATGAAACCGACGATCGGGCGCACATGCTCCTGCCGGATGGCACTCGCTTTCACGGGACCTGGACGCTGCTTGACGACGGCTACAAGGTCGAATGGAAAAACGGCCCCGCCGGCGCGTGGAAACTCGATCATACACCGGGGGCAATCGACTATATCGATGCGACAGGCGCCTCTCGTGGACGCATTTCACGCATCGATTTCGGTGATCCGCAACGCCTTGTGACCTGATCCAATCGGCAGTCAGCCACCAAGCAGGCCGCCGCCGATCGCCTGTTCCAGCAAGGCGACGGCGGCGGCGAGCTTCTCGTCGATGACGTGCAGATATTCCGTCCAGTCGTTGACGTGCCTGAGATCGGCCGCGCCGTCCGAAATGCCGCGGAGCCCAATCAGCGGCAAACCGAACAGCTGGCAGGCACGCAGGCAGGCAAAGGTCTCCATGTCGACCATGTCGGCATCGATGGCGTCATAGGCAACGCCGGAGACAATCGCGCCGCCGGTCGAGAGCGTGGCGGTCTTGATGCCCGGAATGACGAAGGGCAGCGGCACCGACACCGGCAATTCGAGGAAAGGCGTCGCGCCCTTCTCGAAGCCAAGCGGAGAGGCATCCATGTCGCGATAGCTCACCGACACGGCCTGGTAGATCTCGGTCTGTTCCAGCTTGCGGCTGCCGGCCGAGCCCAGCGAGACAACCAGGTCCGGAAGCGCTCCTTCAGCCTTCAACGCCGCGAGCTCGGCGCCCAGCCTGACCCCGGCCTCGACCGGACCGACCCCGGTCATCAGCGGCGTGAACAGGTTTTTCAGGTGCGGACCGTATTCGGCCTCAGCCGCCATGACGAAGAGAACGGATTTTTGCGACAGGCGTGACACTTCGACAGTCATGAAGCTTTACCCCTATTTGCTACGACGACGAGAAAGGGACAACGTGCCCTCGCCGCCTGCCGGCCTTCGCTATGGCTCCGGGCGTTCGTCGCTCGAAAAGCCCATTTGGGGGCTTTTCGTCCGCTGCGCGGACCGCTCCTCACCCCTCTATCCCGTCGCGGCCGACCACCGTCATCATCGTGCCGGTCATGGTGGCGATCAGCTTGGCCTCGCCGTCGGTGGCGAAGGCGTAGGCCTGGCCGTCGGCGACGATGATGGTGCGGCCGGGTTTGGTCACGGAGCCGCGGAACAGGAACCGCTCGCCCCTGCCCGGCGCGAGCAGGTTCACCTTGAACTCGATGGTCAGTACGCCGGAATTCTCCGGCATCAGCGAAAAGGCCGCGTAACCGCAGGCGGAGTCCAACGCGGTGGAGATGACGCCGGCATGCAGGAAACCGTGCTGCTGCGTCAGCGAGGCGGAATACGGCATCTCGATCTCGATGATGCCAGGCGTCACCAGCGTCAGCTCGGCGCCGATTGTCGCCATCGCCTCCTGGCGGGCAAAGGACGCCCTGACGCGTTCCTCGAAATCCGGAGCGGGTACGATCTTGGCTGCCGCCATGGCGCTTTGCCTCACATTGCTGGCGAAGTTTATTGCAGAGCCAGGCAAGACAGGCAATCTTTTATGCTGCAGCGCAGCAAAAGCCGGGCTGTCTTCAAGAGGCAGTCCGACGCAAGGCGTGGAAATAGAACCCGTCGGTGCCGCTGAGCGCCGGCGACAGCGAGATACCGCCGGCATCGGCAATACGCGCGGCCCCTTCATGGCCCGGGAAGCGGCTGTCCCACAGTTGGCGGTGATCGACCGGCGCGAAGCCGACATGGCGCTCGCGGAATGCCGCGACCTGCTCGCCGTTCTCGGCATCGAACACCGAACAGGTGATGTAGACCAGCAGGCCGCCCGGCTTGACGAAGGCTTGCGCGGTGTCGAGGATCGCCTGCTGCTCTGCCTTGCGGGCATCGAGCTGCCTTTCCGTCAATCGCCATTTGGCGTCGGGCCGCCGCCGCCAGGTGCCGCTGCCGGTGCAGGGCGCGTCGATCAGCACGATGTCCATATGGTTGGCGAGCGGCGCAAGCTCCGCGGGCTTGCTGACGACCTGGACGTTGCGGTTGTGCGAGCGGCGGATGCGCTCGAAGATCGGCGCCAGCCGCACCTTCTCCGCGTCATGGGCAAAGAGCTGGCCGCGATTGTCCATGTCGGCCGACAGCGCCAGCGTCTTGCCGCCGGCGCCGGCGCAATAATCGAGCACCTGCATACCGGGCGCGGCGCCGGCAAGCGCGGCGGCAAGCTGCGAGCCCTCGTCCTGCACCTCGAACCAGCCTTTTTGGAAGGCAGGCTCGGCCTGCACGTTCGGATGCCGGCCGTCGCCGTCGATCGGCGGGATGCGGATGCCATGCGGCGCGATCGCCGCCGGCGCGGCACCGGTGCCGTGGAGCTCGGCCAGCACCTTGGCGCGATCGGCCTGGAGCGTGTTGACCCTGAGATCCAGCGGCGGGCGCTGCGCCAGGGCGGCGCCTTCCTGGACCCAGGCGTCGCCATAGGCCTGCTCGAGCAACGGCGCGCACCAGTCCGGGACATCGGCCCGCACAGCATCGGGGGCCTCGCCAAGCCTGCGCTCGGCAGCCGCTTTCAACTCGGACGCGCTGAGCAGCGGCGGCGCGAATTTGTCGCCGTCGAGCGCGTCGTTGAGCGACTGCGCCGTTTGGCCCCATTCCAGCAGAAGCGCGCCGAAGCCGATGGCGCGCGGCGTGTCCTCGCCGAACAGCCAACCGGCTGAGCGTCTGCGGCGCAGCGCATCATAAACGATGTTGCCGATCGCCGCGCGGTCGCCGCCGCCGGCGAAGCGATGCGACAGGCCCCAGTCGCGCAGCGCGTCGGCCACCGGCCGGTGGCGCCGGCCGATGTCTTCAAGAACCTCTATGGCCGCCGCCAGCCTTCCGCCCAGTCGCATCCTGTTTTCCGTAGCTGTTACAATTCGGTTCCAGCCCGCTCTTAAAGCCTTTCAGGCCAGGATTGAAACAGTTCCATTTCGGCTTGCCGATGAAATGGCGTTTCAAGACCGGCGATTTAGCCGCGCGGTTTTTCCATGTTGAGCAGCGCGGCCGGCAGACAAGAACAATCGATCAGAATATGAAAGACTTCTAATGTTTTGATTGACGCCTGCAAGAAAGCGCGCCGGCTTAACCTCCCAGCTTTGCAAGTGTTGTCCGCAGGAATACTCTTCCGGCGGTGATTCGCGACGCGGGAAATGCGGTTTGGCGGGTCCTATGAGGAGAGGGCAATGAAGACTTATCTGGCAGAAGTTCTCGGCACGTTTTTGTTGGTGTTCATCGGCACCGCCTCCGTGGTTACGGGCGGCTTCGGCGGCGCGCTGCCGCTCGGACAGGAAGGCATCGGCCTGGCGTTCGGCATCGGCCTGATCGCCGCGGCCTATGCGATCGGCCCGATCTCGGGCGCGCATCTCAATCCGGCGGTGACGCTCGGCGTGTTCCTGGCAGGGCGGATGCCGGCCAAGGATGTCGTCCCCTACTGGATCGCGCAAATCATTGGCGCCATCATCGCCTCGCTGGCGCTGTGGATCATCGTTTCCGGCCAGGTCGGCGGCCACACCGGCGGCTTCGGCGCCAATGGCTGGGACGAAGCGAAATGGGGCATGAGCTCGGCCTTCCTGTGGGAGCTGATCGGCACCTTCACCTTCGTCACGGTGATCCTCGGCGTCACCAATGCCAAGCACACCACCGCCTTTGCCGGCCTGGTCATCGGCCTGACGCTGGCGGGGATCCACTTCGCCATGATCCCGGTGACCGGCACCTCGGTCAATCCGGCGCGCTCGATCGGCCCGGCGCTGTTTTCGGGGGGTGCCGCGCTCGGCCAGCTCTGGCTGTTCATCGTCGCGCCGCTGATCGGCGGAGCGATTGCCGGTGTCGTCGCCAAGGCCGGCATCTTCGAAAAAGACTGACCACAGTTCGATAAAGTAAAAGGCGCGGGCATGACCCGCGCCTTTTTGCTTGGGAGGTACGACCTTATCTCGCGATGTCGAAGCGGTCGGCGTTCATCACCTTCGTCCATGCGTTGACGAAATCCTTGACGAACTTGGCCCTGGCGTCGGCCGAGGCGTAGACTTCGGAGAGTGCACGCAGCTGCGCGTGCGAGCCGAAGATCAGGTCGGCGCGGGTGCCGGTCCACTTGACCTCTCCGGTCTTGCGGTCGCGCGCTTCGTAGACCTCGTCCGAACCGGGCTCGGAGCCGGCGGCCGGATCCCAGACAGTCGCCATCGAGAGCAGGTTGACGAAGAAGTCGTTGGTGAGCTGGCCAGGCCTGTCGGTGAAGACGCCATGCTTGGAACCGCCGGTATTGGCGCCGAGCACGCGCAGGCCGCCGACCAGCACCGTCATTTCCGGCGCGGTCAGCGTCAGCAACTGGGCGCGGTCGACCAGCATCGCTTCGACCGCCATCGGCAACCTGCCGCGGGCATAGTTGCGGAAGCCGTCAACCTTCGGCTCCAGCGCGGCGAAGGAGGCGACGTCCGTCTGCTCCTGCGAAGCGTCCATGCGGCCCGGCGTGAAGGGTACTTTCACCTCGGTGCCGCCTTCCTTCGCCGCCTTCTCGACCGCGGCGACGCCGCCAAGCACGATGAGGTCGGCGAGCGAGACCTTCTTGCCGCCGGTCTGGTCTGCGTTGAATTCCTTCTGGATGGATTCCAGCTTGGCCAGCACCTTGGCGAGCTGAGCCGGCTGGTTGACCTCCCAGTCCTTCTGCGGCGCCAGCCGGATGCGGCCGCCATTGGCGCCGCCGCGCTTGTCCGAGCCGCGGAAGGTCGAGGCCGAAGCCCAGGCAGTCGAGACCAGCTCGGACACCGACACGCCGGACGCCAGGATCTTGGCCTTGAGCGCAGCGATGTCGACCTCGCTCACCAGCTCGTGGTCGATGGCCGGGATCGGATCCTGCCAGATCAGCTCTTCCTTCGGCACGAGCGGGCCGAGATAGCGCACCACCGGGCCCATGTCGCGGTGGGTAAGCTTGAACCAGGCGCGGGCGAAGGCGTCGGCAAACTGGTCCGGATGCTGGTGGAAGCGGCGCGAGATCTTCTCATAGGCCGGATCGAAACGCAGCGCGAGGTCGGTGGTGAGCATGGCCGGCGCGTGACGCTTCGAAGCGTTGTGCGCGTCCGGGACGGTGCCGGCGCCGGCGCCGCCTTTCGGCGTCCACTGATGCGCGCCGGCCGGGCTCTTCGTCAGCTCCCATTCATAGTTGAAGAGGTTGTCGAAGAAGTTGTTGCTCCATTTGGTCGGCGTCGTCGTCCAGGTGACCTCGAGGCCCGAGGTGATGGCGTCGCCGGCAATGCCGGAGGCGTATTTGCTCGACCAGCCGAGGCCCTGCGCCTCGATGCCGGCGCCTTCCGGCTCGGCGCCCACCAGCGAGGCGTCGCCGGCGCCATGCGTCTTGCCGAAGCTGTGGCCGCCGGCGATCAGCGCCACGGTTTCCTCGTCGTTCATCGCCATGCGGCCGAAGGTCTCGCGGATGTCGCGCGCGGCCGCGACCGGATCCGGCTTGCCGTTCGGGCCTTCCGGGTTGACGTAGATGAGGCCCATCTGCACGGCGCCGAGATGGCCGCGAAGCTCACGGTCGCCCGAATAGCGCTCGTCGCCGAGCCACTTGGTTTCGGAGCCCCAGTCAACGTCCTGCTCCGGCTCCCACACGTCGGCGCGGCCGCCGGCGAAGCCGAAGGTCTTGAAGCCCATCGATTCCAGCGCGACGTTGCCGGTGAGGATCAGAAGGTCGGCCCAGGAGATCTTGCGGCCGTATTTCTGCTTGACCGGCCACAGCAGCCGGCGCGCCTTGTCGAGATTGGCGTTGTCCGGCCAGCTGTTCAGCGGCGCGAAACGCTGCTGACCCGCGCCCGCGCCGCCGCGGCCGTCGCCGATGCGATAGGTGCCGGCGCTGTGCCAGGCCATGCGGATGAAGAGCGGCCCGTAATGGCCGAAGTCGGCCGGCCACCAGTCCTGCGAATCCGTCATGACCTTGTGCAGGTCTGCGATCACCGCATCGAGGTCGAGGCTCGCGAACTCCTTGGCGTAGTCGAAATCTTCGTCCATCGGGTCCGAGAGGTTCGACTGCTGGTGGAGAACGGCAAGGTCGAGCTGGTTCGGCCACCAGTCGCGGTTGGTCCGTGCGGATCCATGTGCCACCGGGCATTTGCCAGCGCTGTTGTCGTCGGTTTTCGCGTCCATCTTAGTCTCCCGATTCTGCCGAGGTTTTGCCGTGGTTGAATTTTGCCGAGGTTGATTTTTCCCGAAATTTTCGGGGGCAGCCACTGGCCGCGCCAACCTGGAATGATTCCAGACTAGGCCGGCCTGCCGATAAAGACAAATTGCCTTTCCTGTTTCGTTTGATAGGATTTTCTTATGATTGGCCTCACTGTCCGGCAAATGCAGTATTTCGACGCGCTGGCGCAGACGCTGCATTTCGGCCGCGCCGCGAAACTCGTCGGCGTTAGCCAGCCAGCCCTTTCCGCGCAGATCGCAGAGATGGAAGAGCGACTGAACTGCCTGTTGTTCGAGCGCGGCGGCAAGACGGTGCGCATGACCGACGAGGCGCTTGCCCTGCAGCCGCGTATCGAGCGCATTCTGGCCGACATACGTGACGTCGAGACGACTGCCCGGCGCGGCCGCCCGGCCATGGAAGGACGCTTCCGGCTGGGCATCATCCCGACGGTCGCGCCCTATCTCCTGCCGCACGTGCTGCCGGAGCTGAAAAAGCACTATCCTGCCCTGCAGCTCGAACTGCGCGAGGCGGTGACCGCGTCGCTGGTCGAGGACGCGGCCACCGGCCGGCTGGACGCCTTCATCGCGGCCTTGCCGCTCGATCAGCCGGCGATCGTCACCGAAGGGCTTTTCCCCGACCGCTTCTTCCTCGCCGTTCCCGCCGGCGATCCGGCCTTCTCGCCGCCGGTGCCGCCCGAGAGCCCGGCGCTGGAGCGGCTGATGCTTCTGGAGGAAGGCCACTGCCTGCGCGAGCAGGCGCTGGCCGTCTGCGGCAATGTGCGACCGGTGGCGATGGCAAGCTACGGCGCGACCAGCCTGACGACGCTCTTGCAGATGGTGGCGCATGGGCTGGGCGTCACGCTGGTGCCGGAAATGGCAGCAAGTGCTGCCGGCGTCATGCCGGATCTAAGGATCGTGCCGTTCCAGGAGCCGATGCCGCAGCGCATGATCTGCATGGCCTGGCGGAAGAACAAGGTGCGCCAGGACGAATGCGTGGAGCTGGCGCGGATCATACGCGGGCTGGACCGGGCGGTGCTGGGGGTGTGAGGCGCGCTTCGATGCTCTCCATCCCTGCGCCCGCTGGTCGGCACTTCACGGCACGAAGATCAGAAACACATAGGTGAAGAACACCACGACGTGCACCATGCCGGTCAGGAACGTCGTTCTTTCGGTGCTGAAGCTGACGCTGCAAATGAAAAGCGCCAGCACCAGAAGCACGGCATCGGACGCCGGGAGCCCCAAGGTCAGCCCCCTGCCCGTCAGCAGGCTGGCCGCCGCGACAGCCGGTATCGTCAAGCCGATCGTGGCGCAGGCCGAGCCCATCGCGACGTTCAGGCTGCGCTGCAGCTCATTTCTGAAGGAGGCGCGGATCGCCGAGATGGCCTCCGGCATCAAAACCAGTGCGGCGATCATTGCCCCTACGATGCTGTCGGCCCGGGTCACCTGATAGGCGGCGAGCGCATCCTCCACGCTCGCGGCGACCTGCTCGGCGAGCAGGACAATTCCGATGAGCCCGCTCAGCAGCAGGAGCGCGCTGACGGAGATGCTTCCGTGGGAGGCAGTTCGCGTCGGAGCGTCGTGTGCCTGTCCCTGGACGAAGTCCTCCCGGTGCCGGACGGTCTGGGCGAACACGAAGCTCGCATAAAGCAGCACCGAAAGGACGCTGACAAAACCAAGCTGAGCCGCCGAAAACGTGCCGGGATCCGTGGTTTGGGTGTAGGTCGGAAGAATAAGCGTCATCACGGTCAGCGCGATCAGAACCGACAGGTATGCGCTGGTGCCTTGCCTGAGGATCGCCTGCTTGCGGTAGCGCCAGCCGCCAAGCGTAAGACAGATGCCGACGACGCCGGTGGAGGTGATCATCACCGTCGAGAAAACGGACTCGCGCGCCAGCGTCGGATTGTTTTCTCCATGCAGCATCATGGAGACGATGATCGACACTTCGATTGCCGTCACCGCGAAAGTCAGCACCAATGTTCCGTAAGGCTCGCCGACGCGCAAGGCGACTGCCTCGGCGTGGTCGAGCACGACGAAAATGGTGGTGAACATGATGGCGCTCGACAGCGCTCCGACGAGGATCCTGGTATTCAGCGACCCTTCGTCGACCGAAAGGCCGCTGGCCCTGACCGCGACAGCCATTGCCAGCGCGGCCAACGGCATCGCGTAGGACGTCATCGATCGCGCGTAACCAGTCATCGAAGCCCCCGAACGCCAGGCGTTTACACGAACTTAGCGGAAAAGCGCGTGGGGAGCACCTGTCACGGGCATCCTTGCCCGCCAAGTCAGTCAGTCAAAACAAGATTGGGGGCTGAGCACCATTTCTGGCGTCGAATGTCTCGATGGCGTTGCGAACCGCCGTGCAGAATTTTTCCAGAAGCTCCGGCTCGGTTCCCAGTCGGCGGCGCAGCGAGAAGGGCACTTCCAGCTGCGCTCCCTTCCCCGTCAGCCCGCGGTTGACGATGTTGGAATCCTGGATACCGGGAAAGGGATGGTTGTCTCTTTTTGTCTGGAAACCGGCCTCCTGCAGACGCCCGGCTATCTCTGAAACCAGAGCGGCGTCCTTGCCGCCCAGGTAGACTGTCGAGGGATCGTCCCGATCCTGACGACCGTGGACGGCGACGACGGTAGACTTCGTCCGCAACAGTTCGAGCGCGGACTCCTCATCAAAGTTCCTGGACGTTATGTGCAGTTCCCGGTTGCTTTCCGGCATGAGCCCTTCAAAGCAATACATATCGAGATCGCCCCCTGCTATCGTCTCGGCGATCAGGGAGGTGCGAGGCTCGATTTTGCCGCCATGCGGGGCCACGACGATGGCACTTCCGGTTCGCGCGCCCCGTCGGACGACGATGCGATAATCCACGTTTTCAATTTTGGCGGCTCTCAGCGCCGCGAAATTTGGAAACTCGTTGTCCATAGATGCCGTTTCACGCCGTCTTCTGCGCCACCAGCCCGAGTTCCTCCACCATCGCCTCGCGCATCAGGAACTTCTGCGGCTTGCCGGTCACCGTCATCGGCAGTTCGGTGCGGAAGCGGATGTAGCGCGGCACCTTGTAATGCGCGATCTGGCCGGCGCAGAAGGCCTTGATCTCCTCGGCGGTGGCGATCTGGTCGGGCTTCAGCACGATCCAGGCGCAGAGCTCCTCGCCATATTTGTCGTCCGGGATGCCGAAGACCTGCACTTCCTTGATCTTGGGATGGCGATAAAGGAATTCCTCGACCTCGCGCGGATAGACGTTCTCGCCGCCGCGGATGACCATGTCCTTCACCCGGCCGACGATGTTGCAATAGCCTTCGGCGTCGATCGTGGCGAGGTCGCCGGTGTGCATCCAGCCGTCGACGTCGATCGCCTCGCGGGTCTTTTCGGCGTCGTCCCAATAGCCCTTCATCACCGAATAGCCGCGCGTGCAGAGTTCGCCGGGCTCGCCGACCGCGACGGTGCCGCCGTCGGCGCCGATCGCCTTGACCTCGACATGCGGGTGGATGCGGCCGACGGTTGAGACGCGCTTTTCCAGCGGATCGTCGACGCTGCTCTGGAACGAGACGGGACTGGTCTCCGTCATGCCGTAGGCGATGGTCACCTGGTTCATATGCATCAGCGACACCACCTTCTTCATCACCTCGATCGGGCATGGCGAGCCGGCCATGATGCCGGTGCGCAGGCTGGAGAGGTCGAAGCTCGAAAAATCCGCATGGTCGAGCATGGCGACGAACATGGTCGGCACGCCGTAGAGTCCCGTGCAGCGCTCCTGCGCCACCGCTTTCAGCGTCGCGCCGGCATCGAAGCCTTCGCCTGGGAAGACCATTGTCGCGCCTTTCGACACGCAGCCCATCGTGCCCATCGACATGCCGAAGCAGTGATAGAGCGGCACCGGAATACAGAGCCGGTCTTCGGCGGTGAGTTTTATGGCCGAGGTGACGAAATTGCCGTTGTTGACGATGTTGGAATGCGTCAGCGTCGCGCCTTTTGGCGCGCCGGTCGTGCCTGAGGTGAACTGGATGTTGATGGCCTCGCCGGGCTTCAGTCCTTCGGAGATGCGGTCGAGGCTGTCATGCTCGTCGCGACCGGCCATCGCGAGCACGTCGCCGAAATTGAACATGCCGGGCGAGTTGTCGTCGCCCATCCGGATGACTATTTCCAGCGCCGGCAGTTTCTTGGCCTTGAGCTTGCCGGGCTCCGCCTTGGCGATCTCCGGCGCCAATGTCTCGATCATGCCGAGATAGTCGGAGGTCTTGAACTGCGCGGCGGTGACCAATGCCTTGCAGCCCACTTTGTTCAGCGCGTATTCCAGCTCGGTCAGCCGGTAGGCCGGGTTGATGTTGACTAGGATCAGGCCGATGCGCGCGGTGGCGAACTGCGTCACCAGCCATTCCCAGCGGTTCGGCGACCAGATGCCGACGCGGTCGCCTTTTTCGAGGCCGAGCGCCAGGAAACCGGCGGCCAAAGCGTCGACCGCGTCCGACAGCTCGCTCCAGGTGAAACGCTTGTCCTGGCCGACGAAGACGGCGGCGTCGAGCGTGGCGTATCTGCTCACCGTATCGGAAAACAATTCCGGAATGGTCTTGTCGAGCAGCGGCACCGAGCGGTCGCCCGACACATGCGCCTTGCCGCCCAGCGGAGCAACGAAGCTGTTGCGAGTCTTGCGCAGATTGGTGGCGTTCATGAGCTCGTCGAGTTTGATCGCCATCGCCGTCTCCTCCCGGATTGGCCAGCCTATCAGCCTGTCGGGGCAGAGGAAACCCGCCGAATGTACTGCCCCTCGCCCAGCCTCCGCTTCGCTCGGCTGACCTCTCCCCGGCGGGGCTAGCGTGCGCACACATTTGCTTCGGGTTGATTTTGCGATGCCAGAAGGAAGCCGTCTAGGATGGCGTTGAAGCGTCTGAGGCCGTGGGTGAAGGTGATGGGCCC